>JALTUB010000227.1 GCA_027047745.1 Sulfurimonas sp. | reverse complement strand
GCGAAACTAAGCTCTAAAATCTCTTTATGTTCTTTGATATATTTGTTCAAATCTTTAAGTTTTAAGTTTTTTATCATCTCTAGTTCTTGCTCTGAATGTCCTAGTTTAAAACCTTTGTAGTAGTCCATGAAAGTACGGTTTAGTCTTTGGCTCATGGTCTCTACTCGTAGTGGTTCACTTCCTAAAAGGAACTTTTTAGTCTGTTCTAGTTCCTCTTTTGTAACACCTTTTTTTACAAACTTTGCAACAACTTCTTTAACTGTTTTTTTAGCTTCATCAAGTGATTCTAGTTTTGTTTGCAAATAGCCTGTCATGTAGTTACTTGACTTGCTAACACTAACTCTAGCATAAGCAGAGTATGCAAGTCCTCTTTTAACACGAATCTCTTCCATCAAGCGACTTCCAAAACCACCTGTTCCCAAGATAAAAGTAGCCACTCTTGCTTTGTAATAATCCTTAGAATCTACACGCATATTATATGGTGAACCAAAGTAAACATAAGCCTGTTTAGTATCTCTTATCAAAATACTTTCTGTTGGTTTTTTTATAACATCATAATGTTTTACTTCACCAACACTACCTTTTGGTAACTCTTTTACAATCTTGCTTATCTCTTTTTTCGCATATTTTAGGTCAATATCTCCACCTAAAACAACTATCAAGTTTGAGCGTGTTATATGAGATTTTATAAAGTTTTTTACATCTTCAAGATTTATACTCTCTACACTCTTTTTTGTTCCATTTGATGGTTGAGCTAATACAGTTCCTTTAAACAAAACAGACTTTAGTTCATTTCCTGCAACATAGTCAAAATCATTCTCTTTTGAACTAAGAGCACCTAGCGTCATCGTTTTTACTTTCTCAACTGCCTCTTTTGAAAAGTTTGGATCTTTTAAAAGAGCATCAAACTCCTTTAAACCTTCACTGAACTCCTCTTTTAGACATCCAACTTCCATAACAAAAGTTTCTGTGCCTGTTGATGATGAGATATGAATAGCCTTAGACTCCAAAAGCTCAGCAAAAGCAGATGAACCAAGCTTTTTTGTACCTTCATTCATTACTTTTGCACTAAACTTAGCGAGTCCTGCTTTACTTGTGTCGGTGATACTTCCACTATTTGTAAAAATAAACTGCATTGTTACTATAGGCAATCGTTTATCACTCTCAAAAATCACAGGTACACTTGTACCATCCACTTCTATATGTTCTACTGTTGCTGCCATCATTATACGCCCTAAAATTAGTAATATTAATATATATTTCATTATGCAAATCGCTCTAAAGTTTCATAAGCAGTGTTACGAACTGCTGGTATCTCACCAATATCTTTTATCAAATGCACCATCTCTTCTTTTGCCATAGAGTATGCAGCCCCTGCAGAGCTAACTACATTTTCTTCCATCATGGTCGAACCTAAATCATTTGCTCCAAAACGGAGTGCCATTTGACCTATGTATGGACCTTGTGTTACCCATGAACTTTGGATGTTTGGTACATTGTCAAGGTAAAGTCTTGCTACTGCAAGTAGTCTCAAATAACGATTTGAAGATGGTTTTTCCATATCTGGAATCTGTTCTAGCAGTTTTGTATGTTTACCTTGAAAACTCCACATGATAAAAGCACGAAAACCACCTGTTTCATCTTGAAGACTTCTAACCATATCAAAATGATCAACAATATCTTCATCACTCTCTACAGTTCCATACATCATAGTAGCTGTACTCATGATGTCAAGTTTATGAGCTTGACGATGAACATCTACCCAAACTTCTGAGTCTATCTTTTTAGGTGCGATTATGTCACGAACCTTATCTGAAAGTATCTCTGCACCTGCCCCAGGGATAGAAGCAAGACCTTTAGCTTTGAGACGAGTTAGAACTTCTTGAATACTTATGCGTGAAACCTTAGCAATAAAATCAAGCTCAATAGAACTAAATCCATGGATAGTAATAGTAGGATATTTTTGGTGAATATGTTCTACCAAATCCTCATACCATTCTATCTTTAGCTTAGGATGAACTCCACCCTGAAATAAAATCTGCGTCCCACCAATTTCTAAAAGTTCATCAATCTTTGCATCAATCTCATCAAATGTAAGCACATAAGCATCTGCATCTTTTTCATGTCTATAAAAAGCACAAAACTTACAATCTACCCAGCAAATGTTAGTGTAGTTTATATTTCTATCGATAACAAAGGTTGTCACACCTTTTGGGTGCAACTCTTTTTTTCTGATACTTGCCAATCGCCCAAGTTCTTTTAAGTCAGCATTTTTGATAAGATCAAGTGCCTCTTCTTTAGTTAATCTTTTTTGCATTGTCCAGCTTTAGTTGTAATTTTATCCATTGCACCATTTATCTTTTTTATCTTCTTTTTTGCGTTTAGCATATGTTTATCACCAAGCCATGAAGCATCTCTATATGCCATCTTAACTTTTCCATCTGTGTCTTTATAAACCAATATACGAAGTGGAAGGTCAAGCCCAACAGTCATGTCTTGTTGCATTAGTGCAGTTCCTATCTTAGCATTTCCAAAAACAATCATTTTAGACTTGTTTAACTTCATGTTTACCATTTTTGCATTTCCACTATGGTTAATGATAGCAAAAACATGTAAACCTTTTTTACTCACTATGTTTTTAATCTTTTTGAGTGTTTTATCAACACTACAATGACTCTCTTTAACTATAATATCATTTGCAAAAAGTGACGAACTAAAAAGAACTAAAAATAAAACTTTTCCCACTATTTCCATCCTCCGTTTCTATGATTATATGATTTTTTCTTTAAAAAGATTTTATAAAATAGTAGCATAAACAAGATACCTATAATAACACCTGCACTAACCTGTATCCAAGCTGCAAGGTTTAGAATTTTATTTAAAATCTTGCCATGCTCTTTTTTATCTATGTTTAGCTCTGTCATCTGGGCAATATGCGTCATGGCAGAAACTGCAAGATTTCCTTTTGGAATATCTTTATGGCATGACATACAAACACCACGACGATCAAGCTTATCTCTTTGGGCTTTACTGAGTGCTCCTGCTAGATTCCAATGATCATCTACCGTTTGTAAAAGAGTACCATTTTCATCCAGTATTTTACTCCAATCAGTATGAAAATTTTCTATCTTATTTTTTTGCAGTGTGTATTTGTTTGGAATCATTTTTCCTGATGCAGTTTTAAGCCCAACTGCCCAATCTTTTCCAACATCACCATATACTTTACCACCTTCTATACCATAGCCCATAGCTGCTGGGTTTGTATGACAACTCTCACATGAACGAGCCTCTTTTTGAACAGTATGCGAATGCACGGCTGCCATCACAATCCCTGGTAGTTTTTTCTTTGAGTTTGGATGTTTGTAATCTTTCATCATAAAAACATGATTTTTAAGTACAGCTTTTCCATCTTTTCCGATTACAGTGACAACGACTTGACATCCTGGCATTGCAGGAGAGATACGCCCTTCACCATTTTGTACTAAAGGTGGATTTTCCCAACGCAAATAACTACGAGTTTCTGTTACTTTCCCATCTATAAGATGATCTTTAAGTGTTTTTCGCATTGCTGCTGTTGTTCCATGCAAATCATGGTCATGAGCACTTGCCAACCAATCCACACCTTTTTGTCCTTTTGAATAATCAATCTTTACATGACACCCATAACATTGTGGCACCCAAGTATCATGACAAGTATAGCACTCCATTTTGTCATTGTGCGCAGATATCTCATCCATGGCAACAAGTCCCTTTTTAGAGATTTTATTTTGTGCTTTTAACTCTTTTAAAGGCTTTAGTTTTATATCTTTACCA
The DNA here is from genome assembly GCA_027047745.1 of Sulfurimonas sp. Taxonomy (GTDB): domain Bacteria; phylum Campylobacterota; class Campylobacteria; order Campylobacterales; family Sulfurimonadaceae; genus Sulfurimonas. The sequence continues at coordinate 1,252 of JALTUB010000227.1, read as the reverse complement.
CTTGCCAAGTGGACAATAACATCATTTCCTTTTTTCACAACATTTGTGTAAGCATTCCCTCTCGCTGTGATAAGATAGCCATCTTCTGCAGGGTAAGTTGTTCCTTTTTTTAGATACTTAGCGATTGTTGGACTTACACCTCTAGCATTTCCTTTAGCTGGTTTTGTTGCAAATTCATCGCCATAACCTAAAGGAAGTTCCCATGGATATTTTTTTGTTGTTCCATGACAATCTTGACACTCAATCTCAACAGGAGCTAAAGTTGCACCAGATAAAAACCCATCTCCATGAAGGTCTAATGTTGTATGACAATCTTGACACAACATTCCTTTTTGTCTATGGATGTCTGATTTGAGGTGAATATAATGTTTGGTATGGAGCTTTGGTTGCATATTACCATATTCATCATAAGTAGGGCTATAAGCAGTCTCCATTAAACCCTCATAACTCACACCAATTCTTTTCCCACGATTATGACAAGTAGAACATGTTTTTGTCGGTATGCCTGTATAGCTCATATCATGAACATGGACTACTGCATTTCTTGAAGACTGAATCTCATGAACTAGCAGATGACCTGCTTCATTTTTGTTGATAGTTGGGTCATTTCCCTCATAAAGTCCATTGTTACTATATGGGATATGACAAGATGCACATCCAATTCCTCTATAATCCCCTCTCTTTTGTCTTCCTTTAGAACCTGTATGACAACGCAGACATTGATTTCTCAAGTAAGTATAAGCTGCTAGTTTTGGATTTTTTGTTGCCTCGTCAGCTGTTGGTGCTTTTGGAATCTCATGCATGGTTGATGGATAAACTTGTGGGTTTAACTTTGCAAGTTTTTGCATATACTTTTTATAGACTTCTGTTCCAAGTCTTTGATGTGGATCAGTTGGGTTTTTAGTATCATAGTTGCCTTGATTGTGTAGGTAACCTTCTAAACCACCAAAACTATAGAGTGTTCCATGGATTTTACCCTGTTCAGTCATCATAAGAGAGTTCATCTGTGCTTCGACCTGTTCTTTATGGCACATTCCACAAGTATTTTGGTTTATCCAAGTGCTTCCTGGTGCTGGGTAATACTCTTTTGGTCCTTCATGCGTTTTAAAATACTCTATAGTTCCCTTGTGAGCTTTACTCTTACGCTTAGTATCTGGATTTCCTCCATGACAAACTATACAGTTGTTTTTTGGATAACCTGCCTCTTTCGCTTTTTTAAAGATAGCCTTTGACATACCAGTTTCTGGAGCTC
>JALTUB010000226.1 GCA_027047745.1 Sulfurimonas sp. | reverse complement strand
ACAGATTTTGGAGATATTTTTTTATCTATATGGATTCCACTTCCATCTTTTATATTTATCTTTAGTTTTTTTTCGTAAACATAAATATTTTTTCCAAGTATCACACCAGCTTCAATCTGGTTTTTATCATTTACTTTAGCATATGGTTTAAAAGCTTGATCTGGCATCAAAAAATCACCAGCATTTAAAAAACTAACGCTTAAAATCATGATTAGTAAAAGTTTTATTGATATTTTCATTGACCTATCCTATTTAATTTTCAAAAGTATATCATTTGTATGTGTATGCTTTGTGCAGTGCATTTTACACTTTTATAATAAATATCAGAGAGTAAATAGTTAATTGATTATAATTTTAGAAATAAATAGTTTAATTTGGAGTTTGACGAGGTAAATGCATGAAACTAAATAGTCATAATATCAATAAAATAGACACGAGCAAACTTTCAATTTTTAAATCTAACCTAAAGTTAGCTTTTTATCTAGCAAAAAAAGACAAAATAGACTTTGTTTATAATACTTCTGCCCTAGAGGGTAATGCTATGACATACCCAGAAGTGCAAACACTCATAGAGGGTGTAACCGTAGGTGGACACAAGTTAAGTGATGAGCAACAGATACTCAATCAAAATAGAAGTGTAGATTATCTATTTAAGCTTATTCAAGAGAAATCATTTAAACTTGATATAGATACCTTTACTACTCTTCACTCTTTTGTAGCAAGAGAAGAGGCTTTAGAGTGGGGAGTATTTAGAAAGAGTGCTGTAAATATAGGTGGAACTGATTATGAAGTACCACATGCAGATTTACTTAAAGAGATTTTTAATGATGGGATAGAAGAGATTAAAAAAATAGCACATCCCATCATAAGAGCTATTACAATGTTTCTTTTTGCAGCTAAGTGTCAATTTTTTTATGATGGAAACAAAAGAACATCACGCCTTATGATGAATGGAATTTTAATCGACAATGGTTATCCTATCTTAAATATAAAGGCTAAGGATAGACTGGAATTTAACAGTATGATGGTTATATTTTATGATAGTGATGACATTATTCCAAGTATTGAGTATTTAATAAAATATTATATTAAACAAAATAAAAAATTTAGTGTGTAACTTGATTATGATAGCGATTGTTCCATCATAATATAACATGCCAATCTACCTTTTGAAGTTACAATTTCAAAATTTTGTTGTTTTGATTTCATTGTATTTAATAACTCCACTTTAAGTGGTTTATAGGGTGTACTTAAAACTAAATTCTTACAAGTGACAGAAAAATTCTTTATTGACAATCCTACAACTATATTAATAACTTCATCAAGTAAATCTTTAAAAATCTCTTCTCTTTCAGAAT
>JALTUB010000225.1 GCA_027047745.1 Sulfurimonas sp. | reverse complement strand
AGTTTTATAAACAGGTATCCATCGACAAAGAGAAAAAGCTCGGTGCATTAACTAAAATGAGTTTTCTAAACGGAATCACTGTCAGTAAGCATTTTGAAGATAACATGAAACCATGGGAATTGGTTAATGATGAAAAATACAAAAATGCTGATTTAATTGTAATTGGATCACATGGGAATAGCGGCTACCAAAAGCTTTTCATCGGTTCCAATACAGAAAAAATAATCAGAATGGCCGATGCACCTGTTTTGACTGTCAAGAAAAGCGATGATAATTTTGACATTAAAAACATGGTCTTTGCATCAGATTTTAGTGAAGAAACTTACCCTGTTTTTGAAAAAATAAAATTCTTTACAGAACTTTATAAAATGCATGTTGATTTACTTAAGGTGATTACACCCCATAATTTTGAGAAATCAAGTACAAGCAAAGAATTAATGGATAGTTTTGCAAAGAGTTTTAAATTAACAAATTACACGATAAATGTTTACAATGCAGGTAGTATTGAAAACGGCATTCTCGGTTTTAGTAATGAGCAAAAAACCGACCTGATAGCCATCGAAACCCACGGTAGATCGGGAATTAATCATCTTATTGGTGGAAATTTGGCTGAGAATATTGCCGATGATGCAAAACTTCCCGTTTTAACCATCAAGATTAAAGAAGATAATCAAACTCACAAAAAGGCGCAACATCCAACAAAAAATTATGCCAATTGGGGGACAGAATAAAACAATGACTAAAAAAGCTGTACGTAAGATAAGCAAAGTATGTAGATTTGAATTAATTACTTTTAAAAATTATAGAAATGGCCGATTATAACAGAAGTAAAGTTTTACCGGCTATCTTGAAAATATAAATAAATTTATCTAACCTTTAAAAAACAAAAAAATGAAAGTATTATTAGCAACAGAAGGAAATACGCTGAACAGTAAAATTGCCAAAAGATTTGGAGAAGCTCCTTATTATTTAATTTACAATAGTGATACCAAAGAAACAGAAGCCAGAGTGAATCCAGGTCATGACGATAACCATTCCGGATTAATTGATCTGGTTAATGAAGGAGTTTTGTATTATATTGTGGGAAATACGGGACCAAATGCATTTGATGTTTTAAACAACAGAAATGCAGAACTTTATCTGGCAAGAGGAACTGTTGCCAAAGATGCTCTGGATGCTTTTCTGAATAAAAAATTGGAAAGATTAACAAAAGCCACACTTAAAAGACCCATTCGTAACCATTAAAAATAAAGAACTATGTATAAATATATTTTTGGCCCGGTACCTTCGCGACGTCTTGGCATGTCACTCGGAGTAGACTTAGTTCCTAAAAAAGTTTGTTCACTTGATTGTGTATATTGT
>JALTUB010000224.1 GCA_027047745.1 Sulfurimonas sp. | reverse complement strand
ATCTTCATATTTTTCTAAGCAACTAAGTTCATCTAAAACTTTTTCTTTTTCTTCTTTTGATTTATCGCCAAAATAAAATCTTATAATCAGGTTTAAGAAATAGTCATTTTGTATAATTTCACCTTTTATATTGAATTTGTAGAGTAATTTGTTATTTTTATAAAATTCATAATACTTTATTTCACCAAAGAATCTTATCTTTCCTTGGTGATTTTTAAAATGCTTTATAACTTCCTCTTTTAAATCATCCTTTGATATTTTTTCTGAGAATTGTACAATTCTTTCTGACTCTGTTTCATTCATTTTTAGAACATTTGAAACCAAGAGATGAGAAGGTGCTTCTGCTTTTTTAGAAAATCTTGCTTTTAGGTACATTTTATAACCTTTAAGATTTATTAATGTGGTGAGAGTATAATATAATACTTTGACATACTTATGTCTGTTAAATAAAAACATTATTTTTCCCAACCAGACATAAGCATGTGAAAATAAATATAGTATAATACCAACTATCACAAAAAAGGTTAAAAAGATGGGCTATAGGCACGACTATGACCATGCCATGACAAGACTAGTAAATATACTCAAAAAGCTATATGACGGAGAGTCGCTGTCTGTTACAGAATTGGCTGAAGAGTTCAACACAAGCACAAGAACAATACAAAGAGACTTCAATGAAAAACTCATAAGTTTTCCCATAGTCAAAGATGGTAAGAGATGGAAAATGCAAGATGGGTTTAGGCTAGAAAAACTAACCTCCGCTGAAGATCAACTTATACTTGATATGCTGGAAAAATTCAGTGAAAATATGGGCAGTATATTTAATGCAAAAGCAAAGAAGATTCTATCTAAGATAAAAAATAGAGATTTAAGTTCAATCTATGCGAAACTAGACATAGAAGATATTGGCAAAGATATTGGCAATATCAATAAAATAGAAAAAGCTATAATGGACAAGTTGATACTCACATGTAAGTATCATATAAACGGTAAAACCTATAATATAGTGATAAAACCTCTAAAAATAGTAAATTTCGATGGGTTTTGGTATTTGATTGCATTTGATAGCAAAAACGATACCTTGAAAAAATACCATATAAAAAGTATGTCAAATATAGATATCAAAGATGAAAACTTTACTCGCTCCAAAGAGTTAGATGATGCTTTGGAAAATGCTATAAATATCTGGTTCAATATAGAAAATGAGCCATTTGTTGTAGTTCTACATGTAGGCGGTGAAATAGCGAAATACTTCCAAAGAAAACCTATCTCAAAATCACAAACAATCTCAAGCATAAATTCAGAAGACGGGAGCATAGAGTTAAGTTTAAAAATTACTCATGAAATGGAGATAATCCCTACT
>JALTUB010000223.1 GCA_027047745.1 Sulfurimonas sp. | reverse complement strand
TTAGCATATATCAGCCTTTTTAATTATATATTTCATACCATCAAAGATAAGGTTTTCATCAAGTTTTGCATCTTTAAATATCTTTTTAAACTCTTGTGCATCTCCACCCGTAAGTATTATAGGCAAGTCATGCGAAATAACTTCAGAGTATAAAGTTTTTAAAAAACCATAGCTTATAGCATCTTGTGAATTTTTTGGCATTATATCTAAGTCAAGGTCAAAGTTAAATGAATAATCAAGTACAGAGGAGATATTTGTGTAAGTTTTCTTCATGACTCTTACACCAGGATAGATAAAACCACCTAAAAACTCTCCATTTTTAACAACATCAACAGTTATAGCACTTCCAGCATCAACTATCACTGCATTTTTTGTAGCTTCAACTGCACATATTCTATCTATGCCCATAGTTTTATAATATTTGCTCTTATCTATAAACTCTGATACATCTATCCAGTTATCTAGTTTTTCCAACTTTTGTGAAATATTTTCATTGACACAGACATAATATATCTTATCTTTTATATTAGAAGGTTCAAAACTATTTACATCTTTTTTATAAGAATTAATATCCTTTAAAAAATGGTAAGAAGTATTGCCAATATCACACAAGAACATTACTGTATCTTCCACCCTGCTTCTTTAAACGCAGCCTCTGCTTTTGAGCATAAGGGTGCATCTATAAAGATAACCTTGTACTTAAAATTTTGAGCAAAATATAGTGATAACTTTTCATAAATCTCTTCAAATTTATAAACATCTTTCATCAACAAGCGACTCTTTTGAGTAACAGCGAAGATAGCCCACAACTGAGCGTGAGTATCTGTTGCTTTATAGATTTTTATCCTGTTTCTTATACCCAACTCTTTTGGAGAAACTTCTTGCATTTTTTTATATATTTTCCCTTTTTGTCTAAGGGAGTCAACTACCATTTGCATATCTATGTTTAGCCTTTATTCTTTTTCATATTATACAGTATATAAGCAAAATTATCGTACTATTTCGCACTCTAAAAAAAGGATCTCTTTGAATTACCTTATACACTTTCATCTTTTTGCAGCTATTGCTTGGATTGGTGGTTCTATTTTTATGTTTGTTTTAGGTATTACACTAAGAGATAAACAAAAGCAAAAAGAAGTATATCCTCATGTTGGACCTATATTTGGTTATTTTGAACTTCTATCTCTTGTTGTTCTTATCTCATCTGGAGTTATTATGATAATGAATGATGGTCTGATAGACTTAGTATTTAGCGATGACAAAAGTCAAGTTGTTGAACTTCTTAGAAACAAACTGTGGCTTGTTTTATCATTAGTTATCGCGACAGCAGTTCACTTTTTTGTAGCATATAGAACAAATAACAAAGAGAGAACAAAACTTGAAAACATCATATCTCGTGGCACATCACTATTTATATTTTTTGTAAACCTTTTTGTACTTCACTATGCCATCATGATACGAACTATACTTCCTTAAATTTATCATACTTCTTTCATAAAATTAGGATATATTTTCTTTATTATAAAATATATCTTACACCCAATACAGTAAGAAAAAAAAGCATCCATCAAAGAACAAGATAAAAATACTAAGGCTATACTCCAAGATATTATCATGGAATGAAAAATATGCGTAAAAAGAAGTAGAAGAACAAAAGAGAGTCCAAAAAAACCAGCCAACCTTTTTGCCCCACCATCAACAAACTTATCCTTTATCTTAAAAAAGCTTTTCATATACTCACTAAGCATAGTTATAGGTGATATTTCTTTATTTAAAAACAGTTTTAGTATAAAATCTAAACTCAAAAATATCAATATATAAACATTATCTGTATAGAGATAAAGTATAATCAATGAAGAGACAAAAAGAGCAGTTATTCTCGATATATTTTCATCAACTCTCTTAAAGTTAAGAGGACAGGCATTATTCATATTTTACGGTTTCCTTGTGTTGTCATTTATTGAAATTATAGCTTTATCCAAACTTTTATGTCTTGAAAAACATCTTCTCATGACGCATGATAGATATTCATTATCATTTGTAGCTTTTGTTAGAAGATATGGGTAGTTTATCTTTTTTATTATAAGTCTATTTTTAACTAGATTGTTTTTATCACTTTTTAGTGTCACAACATTTAACTTTTGCATTAGATATGCTTTAGCAGCGGCAGGAACATCACTCTGTTTCATGCTAAGTTCTGAGTTTATAGATTTTAAAGATGAAATCGCTAACTTTTCATACTCAAAAGACTCTTTTAATGAGGCTAATTTTACTATATTTTGTATCATCTTAGAAACAGGTGAAGTATAATATTTATCAACAAGTGATGCTTCTATATTCATACCATCTGACAAGTACCATTTATTATTTCTATAAAATTTCTCTTTTGCTTTACTTAGTAGATAAGTTGCAAAGTTTAGTTTATTTTCATCATAATCAACTTCATAAGAAGAGATTAGTGCAGAGATGAAAAAACTGTAATCTTCGAGTAAACCTTTTTGTTTTGCTTTTTTTCCTAAAATAGTTTGATGATATAACTCACCTTTATCAAACATCATATCAGACAATGCTTTTAAGCTCTTATCTGCTTGGACTTTGTACTTTATATCTATAGAAGAAGCTTTATACAAGGCTTCAATCATCATAGCATTCCATGCAGTATTTATCTTTTTATCTATAAAAGGATACTTTTTTTTCTCTCTTATTTTCAAAAGTTCTTTTCTAAAAAGCATAAAACCTTGAGGTCTCGCATCTGTTTCAAAGCCTAAATGAACTTTATCATGAAAATTGCCTTCTACTTTAAAGCCCAAAGCATCATAAATTTCCTCTTTATAAGGATTGTTTGTCAGTGCATTTTTTATCTCTTGTGGTGTAAAAGTAAAATAACCACCCTCTTCACCATTTGAGTCACTATCACTTGCACTATAGTAAACATTATCTTTTAAAAATTTATTATCTAACATAGCGATAGTCTCTTCTACAACATCTTTATATAGTTTTTTACCAGTTTTATAGTAGGCTCTTGAGTAGAGTGGCAGTAGTTCTGCTTGGTTATAAAGCATCTTTTCAAAGTGTGCTATCTCCCAAGAAGAATCAGTGCTATATCTATAAAATCCACCTTCTACTTGGTCATACAATCCTCTAAGAGCCATATTATCAAGCATATCATAAGAGTATTTTATAAGTTTTTTATCTTGATTTAAGAAGCCCAAGTCCATCATCAAAGAGAGTTTGGAAGCCTCTGGAAATTTTCTACTATTACCAAATCCACTATTTTCACTATCATAATTTTTGTAAAGAGATTTACTTAATGTCTGTCTAGAAATTTTTGAAGATGAAGTTTTTTTTACACTACTTGCATATCTAATCTTTTTCATATCGGCTTTAATGGATTTAAAATCATAATGGTATTCATAAGCTAACTTAGGGAGTAGAGTATCTAAACCTTCAGAATATGACTCTTTTTTTGGTGGTAAATATCCTGATATAAAAAATGGTATCCTATCTGCTGTAAGAAATATGTTTAATGGCCATCCTGCTCTTTTATGATTTACTTTAAAGTATAACTCTTGAAAATAACTGTCAACTTGTGGATACTCTTCTCTATCAACTTTTATAGAGATAAAGTCCTTATTTAACTTATTTGCTATATCTTTGTTTGTATATGACTCTTTATCCATAACATGACACCAATGACAGGTTGAGTAGCCTATAGAAAGGTATATGGGTTTGTTCTCTTTTTTTGCTTTTTTAAATGCTTTTTTACCCCACGGCATCCAATGAACTAGATTTGTTGCATGTTGGAGAAGATAAGGTGAAGTCTCATATTGTAAATCATTTTTATACTCTTTTGCATATACAAAATTTAAAGAGAAAAAGAAAAAAAGCACTATTAATTTATTCATAAAATATTCCATAAAGATAATTATTAGATATTATCTAAATTATAGTTAGATTTAATATATGTTATAATATTAGATAAATTTTACAAGGATATTATTAATGAATAGGATATTAACGCTTTTATTATTGGCATATACTCTAAATGCTACAGATACACTCACAAACTCATTAACACTTAATGAAGCCATGGATATATTGAAGTCAAAAAACTTAGAGATAAAATCTGCCGACCTAGCAGTAGAGTCTGCAGAGTCAGATGAGAAGAAAAGCAGAGGTCTAAACTGGGGAAAACTTGAGTTTATGCAAGATTTTGCAAGAAGTAATGATGCTGGAAATGTTTTTGGCTTTAAACTAACATCTCGTGAAGCTACTTTTGGGGATTTTGGGTTTAGTGAATTTAATCCAGCATTACCACAGAATGTATTATTAGCAACTCAGCCTAAAGACTTAAACTACCCAGGATATAGAAACTTTTACCAAAGTAAACTAAAGTATAAAATCCCTCTTTTTACTGGTTTTGCCATAACATCTTACTCAAAAATCATGAAAGAAGTAACAAAACTTAAGGGTTTAGAAAAAGAGCAAGTTCAAAATGAAAAAATATTTCAACTAAGAAAAAGTTACTACGATATGGCTCTTTTAGAAGAGTCTATAAAACATCTCGATACCATATACTCAAACATCGGTATTTTAGAAAACACCACACAGAGTATGATTGATGTAGGATATGCAAAAAAAGTTGACCTTTTAGAAGTAGAGGCAAAAAAAGCTAATGTTCATAGACTTTTGGTTCAAATGCACGCAAATGAAAAACTACTATATCACTATATAAGTTTTTTACTAAATCAAAAAGTGACAACTATCACAACTCCGTCATCAGATGTTGCTATGCCAAACTATAGCGATGAAGATATACTAAACAATAACTTAGACATAAAAAAAGCTTCTACAGGGCTTAACATTAAAAACAATATGGTATCAGCCTCACAAGCAGGATATTACCCTACTCTAGGTGCTTTTGGTGAAGTGGCAACTGCAGACAATACTTTTTTAGGTAAGGCAAATGAGCATAAAGCATATACAATCGGAGCAAGACTAAGTTGGAATCTTTTTAATGGTGGCATAGATAGTGCAAAGATAGAAAAATCTAAAATAGAGTATCTTAAAATGAAATCAAAACTTGCTTTAGCTAAACAAGGCATATCTCTTAAAGTGGCTAAAATAAGAACAGAGATAAAAAGTTTAGATGTAGAAATATTATCATTAAACAAAGAGTTAGAACTAGCAGATGCCATTTATGATAACTACGAGGGAAGATACAAAGAGAAACTATCATCTATGAGTGATGTTATCATAAAACAATCTGCACAGATAAAAAAGATACTACAACTTCAAGTTGCTAAAAATAAAAGAAATGAAAAAATATTTGAGTTGGAAAATCTGGCTGGCATAGAATAGTAATCTACCATAAAGGTAGATTATTTAAAATAATGACTAAAGTTTTGCGTAATTAACACTCAAACAAGCATCTAGTTGTGAGAGTTCTTTGATTGTTTCGTCATTAACTGCATTATCAACTAAGATTACAGCTAAGGCTTCAGCTTCTTTGTTTCTAGCTAGTGAGAAATCTGCGATATTTACATCATGTTTTGCTAAAGTTGAACCGATACTTCCAATAACACCTGGAACATCAGAATTTTTAAACAGAATCATATCGCCTTTTAATGCAAACTCTGTCTCAAAACCATCTATAGTTACTATGCGTTGAACATTATCATCAAAGATAGTTCCAGATATGCTTGTAGTTCCATCAGCAGTAGTTAGCTTAATAGTAATAAGATTTTTAAATACACTAGAATCATTCAGGGCTTCTGTTTCTATTTTTATACCTTTCTCTTTTGCTACAAACTCTGCGTTTACATAGTTGATAGTGTCGCCACTCGTTTCACTCATCGCACCAACAGCTACAAAAGTTGAAAGAGAATCTACATATTCTGCTATTTCGCCATGACCACTAACTTTTATAGCTAGGATTTGAGATTTGTTTACTTGAGAAGCTAAGAAACCTATCTTTTGTCCCATCTCTAAAAATGGTTTAACAAATGGTGGTATTTTACTCTCGTCAATTGGTAAATTCATAGCATGTGGATAAGAGATACCTTTGGCAGCAGCGATTGCATTTGATGCTGCTTGTGTACCAATGTTGTACTGAGACTCGTAAGTATTTGCACCTAAGTGAGGAGAGACAACGATATTATCCAAATCAAGAAGTTTGTTGTTGATAGCAGGTTCTTTTCCAAAAACATCTATACCAGCAAAACGGATTTTACCAGATTTTAGTCCATCGTAAAGAGCATCTTCATTGTATAAATCACCTCTAGCACAGTTTACTAAAACAACACCGTCGTTCATTTTAGCTATCTCTTCTTTACCGATAATGCCTATAGTCTCTTTGTTTTTAGGAGTATGAATAGTAATAACATCACAAGCCAATATATCTTCAAAGTTTTTAGTATATGTCATATCAAGGTCAGTAACTTTTGATGGGTGAATATATGGGTCATAAGCCACAACATCCATCTCAAACGCAGCTGCTCTTTTTGCAACACGAGAACCAATGTTACCAAAACCGATAACACCAAGTTTTTTACCACTTAGTTCATGTCCATACCATTTCTCACGCTTCCAAATTCTTTGATTTTTAAGATGATCATGAGAGTATGGAAACATTCTCATACATGAAAGCATATGTGCCATAGTAAGTTCAACTGCAGCTATTGTATTAGCAGTTGGAACATTCATAACAATAATACCCTGCTTTGAACATCCTTCAATATCTACATTATCCACACCAACACCAGCACGAACAACTGCTTTTAAATTACCTGAATTTTCTAAGAAAAGGTCATCTACATCTGTTGAACTTCTTGTAATTGCTACATTGGCTTGAGGTAAAATCTCTTTTTTAAGTTTATCTTTAGGCTCATCTGCAGCCATTATAAAGTTTATATTTTCATCGTCTTGAAGCATTTTAAGACCAGCTTCATGAATATGGTCACATACTACTACTGTATATTTTTGCATTTAATATTCCTCTTTGTACGGCTTAATAGTTGCCGATATTTGATAATTTTTTAACACTTTTACTAAATCATTTAATTTATCTACATTTTGTGAATAAATAAGTAATTCCATCCTTTGTTTATCTTGATTTAGATAAAACTTAAGTTTATGTTGCTTTAGTTCTTCTTTTAAACAAAAAAGTTGATAAGGGTCTAAAACAGGTGCAGTTAACTTATAAGTGATGGTTTTAGTTATTTTTTTATCCAAATCTACTTTTACATAAACTTCATTAACAGGATAAGAATATCCAAGCCTTTGAATATTTGAAAAGTGATTTAACCAAATCTTCTCTGGCTTTTCTTGAGTTATATTACTATCAAAGGATAGTTCTTTCATATCTATCTTATCTGTTGAAGAGTTGATAGATATAAGAAAAAAGACTAAAAAGATAGCTACTCCAATAGCTAAAAGAGGAGTAAACCACTTTATAATCTTTTGCATTTATGCTTTTTCTTATTTAAGTTTATCTTTAATCAAATCACCTAAAGAGTGTGACTCATTATCGTTAATCTCTGCAAGCATCGCTTGATTTTTTATGTAATCTAATTTTTTAACAGATAGTCTGATACGGTCTCTTTTTGTATCGATAACAGCGATAGCAGCTTCAATCTCTTGACCAACTTCTAACTCTTCTTTTACAAGTGGAGTTAAATCTTCATCACGAATAAGTGCATCAACACCATCTTCAAGTGAAACAAAGACACCAAAATCTTTAATATCACGAATAGTTCCATTAACGATTGAACTATTGTTATGTGTTGTAGCAAACTTGTCAATTGGTGACTCTAAAAGAGTTTTTCTATTTAAAGATATTTTTTGATCTTCAGAGTTGATTTTTGCAATCTTAACTTCAACTTCTTCACCTGATTTTAAAACATCTTTACATTTTGTATTTTTGTCCCAAGATATATCTTGGTTGTGTAAAAGACCTTCAACACCAGCGATGCGAACAAACGCACCAAAATCAGTAAGAGAAGTAACAGCTCCTGTTACAATATCACCCTCATGATATTTCTTCATAAACTCATCAAATGGTTTTGGTAAAAGATTTTTAAGTGAAACACGAAGTTTATGTGTTGTAGAATTGATTTCTATAACTTCAACATCAATCTCTTGATCAACAGTTAAATAATCATTAGGGTTTTTAACATTTTTATCCCAGCTAATTTCTGAAATATGTAAGAAACCTTCTATATCATTTCCAAGATCAACAAATACACCATAAGACTCAATATTTGAAACAGTTACTGTAATAGTATCGCCTTCATCTAGCTCTGATTCTACTTCAGCCCATGGATCAGCCATTACTGCTTTGATAGAGAGTGAAAGATGACGCTTATCTTTGTCGTAAGATATAGCTTTTACAGTTACAACATCACCCTCTTTGTAAAGTTTTGATGGGTTTACTGGACCTTTATAGCTTATTTCATTATAGTGAACTAAACCATCAACACCACCAACATCTACAAACATACCGTAAGAAGTGATTTTTTTGATAATACCTTCAACGATAACATCTTCTGCCATAAGTTGATCGATAATCTCTTTTTTCTTTTTTCGTTCTTCATTGAAAAGTTTACGACGAGAAAGGATGATTGAGTTTTCTTCTTCATCAACCTTAACAACTTGAGCTTTAATCTTACGACCAACAACATCATCGCTCTCTTTAAAAGCAGCTAATGAACGAGGCATAAAAAATGAAACATCATCAGCTTCTACTACGAAACCACCACGATTTTTCTTAGTTATAATACCCTCAACAACTAAGTTTTCAAAGTCATCTTTGTTTGCAGCTATAAAGTCAATAGTCTTTTGTTGCTCTAAAACTTTTTTGTAAGAAATCTTAGGACGCTCATTATAGTATCCCATTACCATTACGCTTATCTTATCGCCAGTACCAAACTTAAGTTCTCCATCTTCACCACGGATCTCATTAAGATATAAAATACCCTCTAGCTTATCGCCTACACCTACTAATGCTCTGTCTTCGTCTTCTTGAATTTCAACAATCTCACCCTCTACAATACGGCTCTTTTCTTGTTTCTTTTCACTAGCAGCAAACATCTCTGCAAAATTTTCTTCTTCTTCAAATGATTCGTTATCGAACGCCATTACCTATCCTCTTGTTACATAAAAATTGTCGTGATTGTATCTAAATTATGTTTATTTTGAGATTAAACAGGTGTATTTTTTATTTTTTAGTGCAATTTTGTATATAATCTATAACTTTTTGGATAATCCAGTCTGGAGTTGAAGCACCAGCACTAACTCCACAAAGCTTTTTATCTTCAAACCAAAAAGGATCCAAATCATTTTCATCTTCTATATGATAGCTATTTGCACAGTAATCATGAGATATACTTGAGAGTTGTTTTGTATTTGATGAGTTTTTACCACCTATGATAATCATTACATCTGCTTTTTTAGCTAGTTTTCTTATGGCATCTTGGTTTTCAAATGTTGCATTACATATAGTGTTAAAAACTCTAACTTCCTTGTGACGAGGAATCAGATAGTTTGCAATCTCCATATAATCTTCAACTTTTCTAGTTGTTTGAGCTATTAAAGCTATTTTTTCATGTAGTTTTAAATCTATCAAGTCAAACATACTTGAAACTACTTTAGCACCATTTGTTGCATATGATTTTACACCTTTTATCTCAGGGTGAACTTCATCTCCAAATATAAGGACATCATATCCAGCTTCACTCATCTCTTGTGCTATTTCTTGTGGTTTTGTTACATAAGGACAAGTTGCATCAACTACATCAACACCTTTAGCTTTAAGTGAAGCGAGTTCAGATTTTACAATCCCATGCGTCCTCACTATAGCTTTTTCATCTCGTTTAAATGTGTTAAAATCTTCAACTAATCCAACTTTAAAGTCTTTATCAAGTCTCTGTATCTCTTTTGAATTATGTATCAAAGGACCATAAGTAGAAGCATTTTGATTTTCTTCTGCTATCTTAATAGCACGCTTAACACCAAAACAAAAACCATAATTTTCTGCAAGTTCTATTTTCATTAGCTCAACTCTATATTTGTAATTTGTTGTAAAAGTTCAAAAAAGTTTGGAAAAGATGTATTTATACAATCCAAATCACTAACTTCCATACCAGATTTTAGACCTGCTATGATAAAGCTCATGGCAATTCTATGGTCTCCATCGCTATCAACTATAGCTTTTTTTAGCTCAGAACCGACTATCTTGTAACCATCTTTGTATTCATGAACTTCGATACTACAAGAGCGAAGTCCTTCTACAACTGTAGATATTCTATCTGACTCTTTTACACGAAGTTCCTCAGCATTTTTAACAATACTTTCTCCATCTGCACAAGCCATAGCTATCGAGAGTGCTGGAAGTTCATCTATCAACCATGAGATATTATGTTCAATAGTTATAGCTTTAAGAGGAACATACTTTACACTAATATTTCCTATAGGTTCATATCTATTATCAGTTACTTCATAAGATATATCTGCACCCATTTTTTCTAAAGCTTTAAAAGATTCTATACGAGTTGGATTTAGTGTCACACCTTCTAAAACGATATTTGAATCTGGCGTGATAGCAGCAGCAACAGCAAAGAAAAAAGCACTTGAAGGGTCTGCTGGAACTCTAATCTTTAAAGGAGAAAGAAGTTTTTTTAGAGGTTCTATGGTAGTTTTAAGACCATCAACTTCTATCTTAGCCCCCATACCTTTTAACATTCTTTCTGTATGATCACGAGAAAGTTCAGGCTCAAAGTATGTACAAATGCCATCAGCTCTAAGAGCAGCAAGTATCATGGCACTTTTTACCTGTGCTGATGCGATTTTACTCTCATAGTTAAAAGCATCCAACGAAGCTCCACGGATAGATAAAGGTGCTAAGTCGCCCTCATTTCTACCATCAAGTTTAGCACCAATATCACGCAGAGGAAGTGTTACTCTTTTCATAGGACGAGAACGAAGATATTTATCGCCTGTTAAAACAAAATGACCATTTGCAGAACTTAGAAGTCCACAAAAAAGTCTCATGCCTGTTCCAGAATTTCCACAATCTAAAACTTCAAAACTCTCTTTTATACCATTTGAAGATATTTTGATAACATCTCCATCATCTTCAACTTCTGCTCCAAGATTTTTAATAATCTCAAGAGAGTTTAGTGTATCTTCAGCTCTTAAAAAATTTTCTATCTCACTAGTTCCATCTGCTAACATCGCAAACATTACGCTACGATGAGAGATAGATTTATCTGGAGCAATATTAGAAATATTTAAAGAAAAAGATTTTGCTGGAGATACTACAATTTTACTCACGCAGACCAACTCCTAGTTCATCATTTAGTGAATTTAAAATTGCACCCATAGTATTTATAATATCATCTTCTTCAAGGGTTTTCTCTTGTGATTGGAGTACAAAACGAAGAGAAAGACTCATTTCATCACCTAATGATTCATCACTATATTTATCTACTGGATAAAATCGTATAAGCTCATCTGTAGCATTTGCTTCGATAACTGACTTAACTTTATCATAGCTCATGTTCTTTGGCATGATAATACTCAAATCTCTAAAAGAGGCTTGATATTTTGAAGATTTAGTAGCTGTTTTAAGAGCATAAGGAATCTTTTCAAAATCTAACTCACAAACGAAAGTCTCTTCTAAATCATACTCTTTTTCTACACTTGGATGAACTCTAAAAAGTTCTCCAACAACTTCACCAGCTATTAAAACTTGGGCTGATTGATAAAGGTGAGAAAGAGAGTGAGAAGTTTTATACTCTTTAAGTTCAACACTGCCTATAATGTCAGAAACTTTTTGAGTAAAATATGCAAAATCTATCTTTTTTGATTTTCCTGCATTTGCAAGAGTGTCCGACTCAACATCTCCACTAAAAAGCATAGCCATCTTTAAAGATTCTTCTCTTGTTGGAGTAAACACGGAACCTATCTCAAAAAGTCTAACTGATGAGTATCCATTTTTAACATTATTTGAAGCTGCTTTTAAAAGTCCTGTTAATAGTGTTGGTCTTAAAGTGTCTAGTGTTTGTACTATTGGGTTAAGTAATTCCAACTCATTTTTTGTTGTCTCAAACCCATAAGAGTTAAGAACTTTTTTCTCATCAAATACAAAGTGTACTGACTCAAAAAATCCACTTTGAGCTACACGATGTCTAAATATACTTCGTTTTTTATAAGAAAAATAATCATCTTGAAGTCTATTTTCTTCTGTTAAAACGAATGGTTTTGATGGAATATTATCAATCCCTATCATTCGGACAATCTCTTCTATAATATCTTGTTTATGCTCAATATCATGACGAAATTGAGGTACACTTATGATAAAGTTTTCTGATGTTGATTTAGATATGTCAAAACCTAAATTTTTCAAAATCCTTGACACTTCTTGCTTGTCAATATCAGCACCAATAATCTCATCTATCTCATACTTTTTAACAATAACAATCTTATCTTTATATGAATTTGATAGTTTAATATTTCCACTAAAAGTTGTTGATTTTGAGTGAGACTCTATAAGCTCTATACAGTAAGATAGTCCACCACTAAGTTCTGGTTCACTTCCACGAGAAGTTTTATAAAACATTGGACCTGATTCTATCTTTTTATCAGACATTTTCTTAGAAATAATATCTGGTGGTATATAACTAGCTTCAAGTAAAACAGTACCTTTATCTTCGTGTACTTTTGATACATCATCTTGGATAACACCTATAGTTGAAGCTCTATCCTTGCCCCTTACACAGGCGTAACCATTGTCATCTTCACAAAGTTTTACCTTTGCCATAACTTCATCTTCTTCTGTCGTAAAAAAGCTATGAGGATATGCTCTTAGTATAACACCTGTTGAGTGTGTAATATACAACATCATTGACTCTAAATCAGCTTCTCTTGATTCATTTATTTGGGAAAGTCTAAGTTTTACAGAGAGAGGAACACTCAACTCTTTTAAGTCTAATGCTTTATAACAAAGGCTTACATCTAAATCTTTATCATGAGAGATACTTAAAATACGACCGATACCTCGTTTTTCATCATTATCAGCATAATTATACTCTACAATAGGTCTATTAAACGCAGCACTCAAATCACGAGCAACACCTCTGATACTAAGGCAATCACCTCTGTTTGCAGTAAGCTCTAGTTCTATCAGGTCATCATTAAGTATAACATTTTCACTAACTTCTTGACCTAGTTCAAACTTGCCAATGCTTTCATCAAGTTCTACTATTCCACTTCCAATATCTTCAAGCCCAATCTCACTTGCAGAGCATATCATACCCTCAGAATCAACACCTCGAAGTTTTACAGGCTTGATTTTCATACCATTTGGCATGGTCGCACCAATAGTAGCGACAATAACATCTAAACCAGTTCTTACATTTGAAGCACCACAAACGATTTGACGGGTGCTTGAGCCTATATCTACTTGACAAATATTTAACTTATCAGCATTTGGATGTTTTACACACTCCAAGACATGTCCAAAAACTATTTTTTCTGGAACTCTATACTCATGAACTCTATCTACTTCTAAACCAATAGAGTTAAAAGTTTTTGCAATCTCATCAGTTGATAACCCACTTAAATCTATCCACTCATTTAACCAAGATTTTGTAACTATCATTGAAATTGCTCCAGTAACTTAATATCTCCCTCAAAAAGAGAACGCAAATCACCAATCTGATGAATTAACATTGCAAATCTCTCAACACCTAGTCCAAAAGCGTATCCACTAACATTTTCATATTTTACAGCTGCAAAAACATTTGGATCTACTATCCCACAACCTAAAACCTCTAACCAACCTGTTTTAGAACAGACGCGACAACCTTTACCTGAACAAAAGACACAAGATATATCTACTTCAGCAGAAGGCTCTGTAAATGGAAAGAATGATGGACGAAAACGAACCTCAACATCACCAAACATATACTTTAAAAAGTCTTCTAAGATATATTTTAGATTTGCAAAAGAGACTTTTCCCTCTTCATCTACTAAAAGACCCTCAACTTGATGAAACATAGGAGTATGCGTCAAATCATAATCACGACGGAAAACTGCACCTGGTGCTATCATGCGTATAGGTGGTTTTGTACTCATCATAGTTCTTATTTGAACTGGAGATGTGTGAGTACGAAGCAACATTTCATCTTTAAAGTAAAATGTATCTTGCATATCTCGTGCTGGATGGTACTTTGGAAGATTTAAGGCTTCAAAGTTATTAAAGTCATCTTCAACTATCTGACCAGTTTTAACAGCAAAATTCATAGAGCTAAAATACTCTACAATCCTGTCCATAGTCTCCATAACAGGGTGAAGTGCACCAGAACTTGAAGATGTACTAAAAAGAGAAACATCTATAGCTTCTGCTTTCATAGCTTCTTGTAACTCTTGCGTCTGCAAGGTTATCTTTCTAGCAGTAAATTCATTCATAAGATTTGATTTGTGCATATTCAAATCTTTAGCTATTTTTGCTTTTTCTTCATTTGGTGCTTTTTTCATCTTAACAAACTCTGCTGCTAAAACACCTTTTTTTCCAAACACTGAGATGCGTATCTCTTCTAAACGCTCAACGCTCTGTGCTTCTTGTATTGCATCATACCACTCTTTCAAATAGAGCTCCTAGTTAAGTGCCTAACCAGAACTAATGACATATTTCAATAACATTTAAAAGGTTTAGATTCAAGGCAAACTTTGGTTGGCGATGCTAGCATCGTTAGCCTAAGTTTAACGCAGAAGATGAATCTTTTAAATGTTACCCTTCGGGTAAAACAAGAGATTACAATCTGACTTCGTTAAAAGCCCTTGAAGCTACTAGTAGCTCCTGCAAACTTTTGCCTTGCATCTTGTAATCTCTTGTTTCATTGAACTATGTCATTAGTTCTGGTTAGGCACTTGCATATTTTAAAATGGATTATAGTAAAAAATAGGTTATAAACAGCTTCATTTATCAATTTATATGTTACAATAAATCAAAAATAAGGAAAAAAACAATGTGTTTGTTCTGTAAAATAGTAAATAAAGAGATTCCCTCAAATGTAATTTTAGAAAATGATGAGTTTGTAGCCTTTCATGATGTAAATCCTAAAGCACCTGTACATATCTTAGCTATTCCTAAGGTTCATGTAGATAGTTTTAACGAGGTCAGTCCTCTACTTATGCAAAATATGACTTCATTTATACAAGATGTTGCTAAAGAAGTTAAGATAGATAAGAGTGGATATAGAGTTATTACAAATATCGGTAAAGACGGTGGGCAAGAGGTGAAACACCTCCATTTTCATATACTTGGTGGAGCAAAACTAAAATGGGAACACTTTAGCGATTCTGACACTCAAGGACATTTTTAGAGACTATAGTCCACTACCTTTGTCTTTTGTGTAACTTCTCGTATAAACTCAAGAACTTTTAGATGCTCAGGATGAGTAGCGTAAGTTTTAAGGTCTTCTTTACTCTCAAACTTTGAGTAAAGAGACAAGTC
>JALTUB010000222.1 GCA_027047745.1 Sulfurimonas sp. | reverse complement strand
TGGTAATGGAAGAGGTGATGTCGTTTTTGGTGTAGGAGCATACATCTGACGAGTAGCCCAGCCCTTCAGCAAATTCCGACATTTTTCCTCCCATTTTGGAAGCCCCGATCATAGCTCCGTGGTTTTCAGGATACACGGGAATAATGTTCATGGCAATGAGCGGTTCCACCGGCCCGCCGCTGGTAATCCAGGCCACCTTTTTGCCCAGGTACCGGGCATATTTTGCCTCCACATAGTACCACTTCATGATACTTTTCATTTTCTTCGTTGCCTTCAGTCGTCCTGCCATGGTTTCGTTTTATGATTTTCTGTTAATACTCATTCGAATTTGCAATCCGAATGTTAAAAGAGCAAACAGGATTTCAAATCCTGATCTCAAAAGCTTTCGGGTTGCAAACCCGAAAAGAGCTTTAGGAGTTTTTCATAGCCATTTCATCTCTTATTTTAATCTAACATCCTTAAATCAAACATCTCAAATCCCACATCCAAACATCCTAAAGTATTTCCAGCATAGTGTCTATCCGCGTCCGCATCTGCTCGTCCACTTCGTTGTGGCGATCCATTTCCACCAGCAGGAAAGGGATTTCCATTTTTTCCAATTCGGTTTTTATGTCGGGATAATCGAAAGAAAAAGGCTCACAGAATTTCAGCAACATGAACAAGATGCCGTCGATTTTGTGCTCTTTTATCAGCTTTTTCAGGTTATCCATTTGAAATTTCACTCCGAGGTGTTTGGCCGGGCATACATATCTTTCGGTAAACCTTCCGGCAATGGCTTCCACCGGGCTTTTTTCTTCATCGGCCAATCCCTCGAAATAGCGGGAGCCGCTGCAAAGGTCGTCCCACACCACCACCGCCCCTTTGGCTTCAATCATTTGGTAAATATCAGGATGGCTACAAACACTACCGGAAATTAAAATCCGTTTGGATGAAATGGGCGAAAATGGTTCATTTTCTAAAACTTCCAACAGTTCATTCAGCAATGTAACTGCTTCCTGTTTCTCCATAACCATAGCGGCTTTCACAATGGAAGAAAGATCAGAGCCAGCTAAAATTCCAGGATTTGCCGACTGCAATTCGTACAATCGGATGAGCCGCCTCCGCAGGTTGTTCATCAACACAATGGACTCTTTTAAGGCTTCTTCCGTAATTTCCACACCCAGTGCCTTTTCCAAGTCTTTTTGAAACCGATGCAGTACTTTGAAAAAATAGTTTTTAGCCAGCGGCGAATCCAGTTTTACCGGAAGGAGTACATCAAAATGTAACGATTTGATGTTCAGCCGCCAAATATCCGACAGCCGCTGAATAGAATCGCAGGCATGGGGAAAAACCACGCCATCCAGAAAATCCAGCTTTCCGGAAAGGCCATCCTCCAGCA
>JALTUB010000221.1 GCA_027047745.1 Sulfurimonas sp. | reverse complement strand
TCATGATGACAAAAAACAACATCAAGTGCATCATGAAACCAAGGCATATCTTCAAGCAGTTCTTTTCCAAGTAAAGGATGAAGTTTCATTCTCGCCCACTCCTCTTCGTTAAGTGAACCATTTTTTAAAAGGATTTTATCTGCTATGCCTATTTTACCGACATCATGTAAAAATGCCCCTTTCATGAGTGCTTGTAACTCTCTTCTTTTCATTTTAAGTGCTTCACCAATAATACTTGCCATATAGGCAACTCGAAAGTTATGCGCTCCTGTCTCATGATCTCGAATAGCTGCAACATGTCCTAGCGTTTGTGCGATTTTAATGTTGTACATCAATTCTATTTTTCTGTTTTTATAGGAAATTATAACTATCCAAAGTAGAGGAATTACTGCTCCTGTAAAGAGCGTTAAAAGTGTCTGCTTATCCATATAAAAATCCACTACTTATGGTCATTACCCCTAAAAGTAAGAGCGTGATAGCACTCAATTTTCCAGCTCTATTCTTTGAAAAAAGATAGGAGTAAAATGCTTTTAGGATATTGTTACTCCCTGTTGCTATCAAGATAGCTGTCGCTGCACCTGATGGAGTTACTGTGAATTTTGAAGAGAGGATAGAAAGAACAAAAGGGTCTATATCTGTAAAACCTACGATAAATGAGAGAATATTTAGCCCAACATCTCCAAATTTATTTAAAACAAAGTGCGTTAAAACAGCCATCACAATAAACAAAAAGGCGAATAAAAAGGCAGTGCTTAACTCCAAAGGATTCGTATCTTGCATATTGGCTGAAGCGCTATTGGTATCTTTAGCCGATTTTTTGTAAAAGATAAGTGCGATAACTACTGTTATCAGAGTAAAAATAAGAAAGGGAACTAAAAGAATATTGGCTATTTCAAAATTAAATGCGTAAGTTATGCCCAGCAATCGTAGGTACATCAATGCTGTTGATATGACAATAGAAGCAGCAAAAAGATGAGGAGTGTTTCCTGAAGATGCTTTTTTAGCTAAGACAATAGTTGTGGCTGTACTTGAGTAAATCCCTCCAAGTATCCCAGTGATAAGATACCCTTTATCACTAAAAATGTACTTTTTAAGAATATATCCTACATAAGAAAAAAGTGAAACAACAACAACTGCAAGCCAGATTTTAAAGTATGATACTGGGATAAAAGGAGAAATCTGTTTATGAGGTAATAGAGGTAAAACAACACCACTAAGTAGTATGAGTTTTGCAAATATCTCTATCTCTCTCTCATCAAATATAGTATAAAAATGTTCTAATCGTTTGTTGATATTTGATATAAAAACCACGGCAACAAAGACCATCAACAAGAACCAAATATCAAACTTTACAATAATCATCCCAAAACTATAAACAAG
>JALTUB010000220.1 GCA_027047745.1 Sulfurimonas sp. | reverse complement strand
TAGGTAAATCCGACGAGATTTAGGCTCGAAAATTGCTTATTGACTTTAAAAAGTCACAAGCATGAAACTAAAACAGAAAAAGCTACTCTTAGAAGAACTAAAAACAGTAAAAGATTTTAGAGTAGATAAACATAAGATACTCTATCCACTTCATGAGATTCTCTTTATGACACTTTTTGCCTTATTAAAGGGTAATACAACCTTTAAAGAGATGCATCTATGGATGGAGTTTTCTGCAAATAACAAAATACTCAAAAAAGTATTTGATAAAAAAGAGATAACTATTCCCTGCAAATCAACACTTCATCGTATATTAATGAATGTTGACAATAATGCATTAGAGGTTATATTCAGACGATATTTTAAAAAGTTCATTGAGAAGAAAAATGTAGCAGTAGATGGGAAATGGCTTAATGGGAGCGATATTAATGCTCAGTACACTCAGCAGAGCCATAATGCGATTCTGAATATACTCGATAAAGATACAAAAATTGTTTTTGCTCACTCATTTTTAGAGCATACGAAGAAGAGTGAAATCCCTGCATTTGAGGGATTACTCAAAGATAATTTCTTTTCAAACGAGAGTCAGATATTTTCATTTGATGCACTTCTTACCCAATCAGAGATACTCAATACTATTGACTCTCAAGGCTCTTTTTTTATCGCTAAAGTAAAGGGTAACCAGAAGCTTCTAAAAGAGAAGGCAAAGCTTACTGCTGATAACTTTAATAAACCTACAGATAGCTATAATGACGAAGAACTTAACATTACAGAAAGAGACTGCAGGGTCACAAGAGTTGTAGATGTTTTTCAAAATAGAGATTGCGACAGAGTAATGCACCACTCAGTGTTTCACAATATTCAATCTATTATCAAAGTGACTAAAACCTCGACAAGTTTTAAAACAGGAGAGATTAAAGCAACAACCGAGTATCTCATAGCAAATTATAAAGCAAATGCAAAAGAATTTAGAGAAAAAATATTACAGCATTGGAGAGTTGAGACTTATCATTACCATTTAGATAACCTCATGGAAGAGGATGACCATATAGCTTATATCAATCCTTTTAGTATCTCAATACTAAGAAGCTTTGCTCTTAACCTTTACCAGATATATTTCAATAAGAATAAGGATGAAAAGATTCTCTCCCCTCGAACAAAGACTACTATGGCAAATATTTCACATTGTTGTAAACATGATGATGAATTAGTTTCTAATCTATTTGAACAGTAGAAAAACTTCGCAAAATATTTAAAATCCTAAGCAATTTAGCACTGCAGTGACACAAAAATAGGTTTCGACTATAGATTTTCTCATATTTGTTAGAATTTTTGACTAATATCCCATATCTTGGTGTTGAGAAATGCTTTCATCGGATTTACCTA
>JALTUB010000219.1 GCA_027047745.1 Sulfurimonas sp. | reverse complement strand
TCAACTTCTCCAAGAACTTCACACTCTGGACAGTCACCAATTTCTTCTCGTATGTTGTAAATTATCTCACTAGCTAAGCTTTGATGCTTTCGCATAGGAGCAGGAGACATTGCCACAGCAACACCATTATAAACTTCCCAATCCCCTTCCCATAACTTATAATCATCGTATGTGTAGTGAATATCTTCTAATTTTAATGCCCCCATAGCGACTTCCCTTATATTTTATATCTGTATTATAGCTAAATTTACTCTACTCAAACTTTTTCTTCCCATCAACAAATCTCATACTGATAGTCAATAATAAGATGGAGAGTATAAAAGCAATAAAAATATTTGACACAAAATAAACGATTGTAAAAAGTAAAACATTAAGAGCTATGGCATAATTGGTCACTTTAAAATGACTCCATCCAGCCTGTGTTAGTCTTTGATATGCATGTTTTTTATGTGCTTGACTTAGTTTTTCATGATTTAGCTTTCTATGCAAGAGTGTCCATGTAGCATCAAACCAAAAAACTCCGAACAATACAATCCATACCCATAGATTTGTTGCGTTTTGATTGGCATAATATATGGTAAATATGGCAACATTATAACCAAGAAGCGTACTCCCAACATCCCCCATAAATATCTTTGCATTTCCAAAATTCCAGTATAAAAATCCAAGAACTGCTACAGCTAAAACTATAAAATGATCACTTCCAAAAAGCATAAATCCAGCAACTGATAAAAACAGTGCTTCACTCCCTGCATAACCATTTATACCATCTAAAAAATTATAAAGATTGATAAACCAGATTATCAACAAAAATGCAAATAGATTTGTAACAAGCTGATTTTCAATACTAAATACTCCGAACTCTAAACTGTCAAATCCACCTAAAAAAAACAATCCAGAAAAAGCTACGATAGCTTGAGTTATAAGCCTTATCTTTGGACTAAGTTCATATATATCATCAAAAAAACTCACGACAGATATGACAACTCCAACCATAAGAGCATAGAAAAGATTTACTTCTATTTGTGATGTAAGCTCGAGATAGATAATCCCAACAAACCAAGTAACAGCGATAGCAATCCCTCCACCATGAGGAGTAGGAACTGTATGGCTACTTCGTTCATTTACCTTTTCTAGTATCGCATTTTTTATGTAGTAGTTTTTTATAAGATATGTAAGGGTAAAAGATAAGATTAATAATATTGCATAAATCATGATAATATTTATATCCATCTTTGTTGTATTATATTGTTCATTTTAACTCATTTGCAAAAATAATTTTCTCTAAAGTCTTCACTCTATGCCAACTTTCCAATCTCATCATTTGTAAAATTATAATCCAAAAAACAATCTTTCAATATTTTTTCATAATTCACCATGAGAACTCCTTACATTTAG
>JALTUB010000218.1 GCA_027047745.1 Sulfurimonas sp. | reverse complement strand
AAGCATAAAGGAAGTTCTAAGCTCTAGCTCTGTATAATTTCGACCTACAAAGAAACAGTGGGTCTTTAGCTCAGTTGGTTAGAGCCCTCCGCTCATAACGGAGTGGTCGTGTGTTCGAGTCACACAGGACCCACCACTTACAAACCCCTAAAATAGGCATTTTCAATATAAAATAAAACTTTTTTACTACAATTTACAACTGTAATGTGGTAAAACTAGACAGTTTGGTAGTAGAACAGATGATAATACAAAAAATAAACTATTAAATAATGAGATTAAACAAAATCATATAAAAATAAATACGAGGGATAAAATGTCTTCTTTAAACGATAAACTAAATAAACCAAAACATTCACTTTGGAAAAATGGTGGTTATGCCCTTGAAGGCTTACTAGACATCATAAAAAATGAGACATCTTTCAAGTGGCAGTTGTTTATGCTTTTTGCTCTTGGGATAGTTGCTTGGACTATTCCTATAAGTTTTAGCTCTTCTAGCATACTTTTTTTATCTCTTTTTATCCCAATACTTGCAGAAGTTGCAAATAGTGCCATAGAAAGAGTGGTTGATTTGGTAACTACGGATTATCATATCTTGGCAAAACAGGCTAAAGATGTTGGTGCTACCATGGTGATACTAAGTCTGCTAGTTATGGCTTTGATTTGGATAGCTGTTTTACTTGTTTCGTTTAAATTAGTTTAGGAATTTTTTATGCAAAAAACAACATTAATCATTGGTGCAGGTGGAGTTGGACGCGTTGTTGTGCATAAGTGCGTACTAAACGAAGATGTTTTTGGAAAAATAGTGTTAGCTAGTAGAAGTATTGGGCGATGTGAAGAGATAAAGTCTGAACTGCCAGATGCAAACATAGAGACAAGAACAGTAGATGCTGATAAAACAGAGGAAGTTGTTGAGCTTATAAATGAGATAAATGCAGATATAGTTATAAATGTGGCACTTCCTTATCAAGATTTAACCATCATGGATGCTTGTATAGCTACTAAGACGCATTATTTGGATACTGCAAATTATGAACATCCTGATGAAGCAAAATTTGAGTATAAACTTCAGTGGCAAAGAGATAGTGCCTTTAAAGAAGCAGGGATAATGGGACTACTTGGAAGTGGCTTTGACCCAGGTGTTACAAATGTTTTTTGTGCTTATGTCCAAAAACATTATTTTGATGAGATTCATACTATAGATATTCTTGATTGTAATGCTGGTGATCATGGTTATGCTTTTGCTACAAACTTTAACCCAGAGATAAATCTTCGTGAAGTAAGTGCCAATGGGCGTTACTGGGAAAATGGAGAGTGGATTACAACAGAACCTATGGAGATAAAAATGCTTTGGGATTATCCTGAAGTTGGTGTAAAAGATAGTTATCTTCTCTATCATGAAGAGATGGAATCTTTAGTTAAGCACATAAAAGGTCTTAAACGCATCCGTTTTTTTATGACTTTTGGCGAAAGTTATCTTACTCACATGAAGTGTTTGCAAAATGTTGGGATGTTGGGTATAAAACCTGTCATGCATCAAGGTAAAGAGATAGTTCCAATGGAGTTTTTAAAAACACTTCTTCCTGACCCTGCATCTTTGGGAGAGAGAACTAAAGGAAAAACAAATATTGGGATTGTAGCAGAGGGCATAAAAAATGGTGAAAAAAAGAAAATCTACATCTACCAAGTAAGTGACCATGAAGAGTGCTACAAAGAGGTAAATAGCCAAGCAGTATCCTACACAACAGGTGTTCCAGCAATGATAGGAGCAAAACTTATATTAGAAGGAAAATGGCAGGGTAATGGAGTCTTTAACATAGAAGAGTTTGACCCTGATATTTTTATGGATGAGTTAAACAGACAAGGTTTACCGTGGCAGATAAAAGAGTTATAAAAACACCTTACTATCTTTGTGAAGAAACACTCTTAGAAAATAATTTAAAAATACTCGCTGATGTGCAAAAACGAAGTGGTGCTAAGATAATCTTAGCACTCAAAGGTTTTGCCATGTGGAGTACATTTCCTTTAGTTTCAAAGTATTTAAAAGGGTGTACTGCAAGTGGACTTCATGAAGCTCGTTTAGCAAAAGAGGAGTTTTTAAAGTATAAGGAAGAAGCAGAGATACACACTTATTCACCAGCATTTAAAGAAGATGAGATAAAAGAGATTGCAAAAATCTCAAATCACATAGTATTTAATTCTCCAAATCAATTAAAGAAATTTATTGGAAAAATCAAAGAATATAATAAAAAAATCCATATTTCATTACGCATAAATCCTGAAATATCAGCTTCACCCATAGATATTTACAACCCATGTGGCATATATTCTCGTTTGGGAACAACACTTGAAAATTTTGATGAGTCAGTTTTAGAACATCTTGATGGTTTGAACTTTCATGCTCTTTGTGAACAAAATGTTGATGCTTTAGAAGAAGTTTTACTTGCCTTTGAGGATAAGTTTTCTAAGTATTTTAAACATCTTAAATATGTTAATTTTGGAGGAGGGCATCA
This sequence comes from Sulfurimonas sp., assembly GCA_027047745.1. Lineage (GTDB taxonomy): Bacteria > Campylobacterota > Campylobacteria > Campylobacterales > Sulfurimonadaceae > Sulfurimonas. The sequence goes on along the minus strand of JALTUB010000218.1, from coordinate 2,687 downwards.
TATCACTAAAGATGGATATGATGTCGAAAAGCTTATACGAATCATAAAAATTTTTAGAGAAAAATATGCTATTGATGTTTATCTCGAACCTGGCGAAGCTATTGGCTGGGAGAGTGGCTATCTTTGTGCAAGTGTACTTGATGTTTTCCAAAATGGTATGGGAGTAGCTATCTTAGATACTTCTGCAGAAGCTCATATGCCAGATACTTTGGCAATGCCATATCGTGCAGAAGTTAGAGGAGCTGGAAGCGCAGGTGAGAAAAAATACACTTATCGTTTAGGAGGAAACACTTGCCTTGCAGGTGATGTTATGGGAGATTATTCATTTGATGAACCTTTACAAATAGGCGATAAAATAATTTTTGAAGACCAAATACACTATACTTTTGTTAAAAATACAACTTTCAATGGTATAAAACTCCCATCTTTAGCCATCAAACGCAAAAGTGGAGAGATAGAACTTATAAAAGAGTTTGGATATGAAGAGTATAAAAGGAGACTTTCATGATAGAAGATAAAGAGAGATGGAACAAAAGACATGTTGAAAAGCCAATGCGACATAATGTTGAGCCTGTGTTGGAAAAATATATAGATAAAGCAAGTGTTGGAACTGCACTTGATATAGCTTGTGGAGTAGGGCGTAATACGCACTTTATAGCTGATAAAGGTTTTGAAGTTGATGCAGTTGATTTTAGTGACTATGCACTTTCACAAGTTCAAGAAAATGATAGAATCAAGAAGATAGAAGTTGATTTGGATACTTATAATTTAGAAGTAAACAAATATGACTTGATTATCAATATAAATTATCTCAGTAGAAGACTGTTCCCTCAAATAAAAGAAGCTCTTAAACGAGGTGGTATTGTTATATTTGAGACTTTTATAGTAGCTCATGGAGATTTTAATAATCCAGCAAATCCAGAATATCTACTAAGAACAAATGAACTTTTACATGCTTTTGTAGGCTTAGATATTATTTACTATGAAGAAAAAGATGATATAAATCTAAGAGGTGAAAAGATTAGAGTTGCCTCTCTAGTAGCCCAAAAGAGGTAGTTTACTAAAGACCTTCTAGTAAAACATTCCAAAGTCTATCTACTTCTTTGTCGTTTAAAAAAAGAGATGATTTGTTTTCAAAAAGTTCTAGTAAGGCTTCTTTGTTGATAGCAAAAGTATGGCTACAACTTTCATGCGTTGGAAGATAAGCACGAATAAGAGAAATATCTTCTTTTATCGCCATAGAGCATAAAAAACAGTTTAACTCTTTATGAAGTCGTCCCTCATGCTCTAGCATCTTTACATAAGATTCTATAGCAACTCTTTTTGGGTTTTGTCTGTTCCACTCTTTTGAAGCATTTTCTATAATGTCAAAATAAAATGAGCCAATATCCTCTGCATCTTTTAGGTGTTTATGAAAAAGAGATAAAAAGTTTTGCCATAAGCGAAGTAGTTTATAATCATTTATCCAAGTGTAACCTATATGGATGACATCTTTTAAGCGTCCAATAGTGGACTTAGAAGATGGTTCTATCTCATAATCAATCTTAAATCCGATGTTGATAGTTCCATGTCTTGCTCCATAAAATCGGTACAAAGTCTCTAAGCTATTTTGAGAAAGTATGGTAACTATTAAATCTTCATCTTTTACTTTGTTTAAGTTTATTATATAACCTTGCATGTTGGAATTATACTAAATTTAATCACATTTTTACTATACTTCTTGATATAATTTTCTAAGAGGTGTATATTTGGAGTCGTATCAAAATCTTGTCCTTCTTCAAAATATGTATAGGTTAAAAGCTATTGGTTTTGAGTATATAGACCCTTTTAGTACAAATGATAAAAAACATTATGATAAACCAAATAGCTTAGATGAACTTAATCATAATATTTCTACTTGTCATCTTTGTGATTTAAGTAAGTCAAGAAGACAAAGTATGAGTGGAATTGGTTCTTTTAGTGCAAGTTTGATGATTATTGATTATAATGTTTCTCAAGTTCAAGATAGTTCAAATGAGTATTATGCAGGTCGCTCTGGAGAAACTTTGAAAAATATGGTTGAGAAAGTTATAGGTGTAAAAACTGATGATGTTTATCTGACACATGCAGTAAAATGCAAACCATTGAAGTCAAACAAACCATCGCCTTCAGAGTGGAACTCATGCAAAACTTATCTTTATGCACAGATTGAGTTTATAAAACCTAAAGTTATTGTTACTTTAGGAGAAGATGCTTATGCAAGTGTGAGTGAAGATTATAATAACTTTGAAAATGTAAGGGGTCATGTGATAGATTTTAAAGAGTATAAACTTATCCCAATATACCACCCTCAACACTTACTTAGAAACCCAGAACTAAAGAAAATAACTATGAATGATTTAAAAACTATAAAGAGTTGCCTCTAGCATATATTTATAAGTAGATATAATAACATACAAATAATGATAAAAATCCCTACCAATATCAGCTACTGGAAATATAGTTATTGACAGCACCTTTATCTTTTAATATTTTAAGATGCTGTTCTATTACATTCTCTTGGTAATATGGGTTGTAGAGGATGATTATATTTTTCACAGTTTATCCAACTATATGACTTAATGAAAAAAACGGGGGTCCGAAACCTTAAGTTTAACTCGGCAGTATGGGGCTTAAAAAGGATTATTTTACAAATGAGTGTAAAAAAA
>JALTUB010000217.1 GCA_027047745.1 Sulfurimonas sp. | reverse complement strand
CCATCGGCCAATCCGTCCAACGGAGAAATAGCATACAGCACACTGCCTTCCCCTTCGGGGGCAGTACGGTCTGGCGGCAAAAATCCGGCATAGGCATCATTGGTCAGCTGGTAAGTATTCGGGTCAAGCGTCAGGAAAGTCCAGGTGAGGATGCCTTCCGGCGAAAGCCGGTAAAAAACCTGCACAATCATATCTTTTTCCGGCCGCAAATCGATATTCACCGTATCGCCATCCGTTTTTTTGTAAAAATAAGCGGTATCGCCAAAGCTGAAACCCAGCGGTTGGAAACTCGTCAGGTCAAAAACATTTTTGTCCAGCGTGTCAGTTACCAAAACCCGTTGCGCAGCAGCCGTAGCCGACGAGTCATTCTCAAACGTAACCATGTATTGGTACGGTTCGCCGGTATGGAAATACACGGAAGTCCCTTTTCCGGCAGGACCGTATTTGGCATTGGGATCCAGCGAATAGTTGGTCCTCATATTCCGGGAATCTTTGTCTGCACTATCGGCCAGTTTTGTACAGGAGGAAAAGACACCCGAATAGTCAAAGCCTTTACTCACCATTGTTGTGGTAACCTCTGCGGCTTTACTCATTTCGGCACCGCCAGGCACACAGCCAAGCCCAATCATACCGATAGAAAGCGTTACATCCTCCACTTCAACGGATTCGTTGTTCATATACTTGTCTACTCCGGCAATCACCGTATTGTCAAATACCGATTTGATACATCCCACGCCGGGTGTCAGGTCGGCCACAATGCCCACCACATCGTACACACAACGGAAAGCATCGTAAAAAATATTCTGTGCCGATTTATCGTGCGGTACCAGCTCTTCATAACTGTCATACAGCGGTTTACCAATGGCATATTTAACCTGAATATTTTTCGACTCCCTCAATTCCGTGGTCAGTTTCAATTTCATATTGAAGTCGAAATGTGCAGGCATGTAAGGCACAAAAAGAACGCACATTTTGCCGTGATAGGGTTCACCCAGGAAATAATCCACATCGATAAACCGCGGAACGGTATCCCAATCTACGTTGTACGGCAAATCGGGATGATGCACATAGGAAGGCAATTCCAGTACCTGGCTTTCGTCAATTCCAAGGTAAATAAACACGCCATAAGCCGCTTTGTTTCCGGCATTGCCAAAGGTCAGGTAACCCGTAGCCGGCTTGTTGGCGCGCACCACGTCCGGGACGGTCATGTCGATCCACACGCCGGCCGTTTCGGCTTTCGAAACATCCAAAGCACCGGAAAACTTCAGGGGAATGCCCGGGGTAATCTCCACGTTGAGGTCCCATTTCCCGGCGGTAAAGTTTGTTCCGTTGAAATAGACAGTCATTTTATTATCGGCAATGTGCAAACTGTCGGGCTGACGGGTAACGCCCCCGTACGAAAGTGTCAATTTAGAATCTTGCGTAAAGCCACTGCCATTCACAACAAGAGCAAACGGGTCGGCCGTATTGGCCGATTGGGGGCTCCAGGAAGTTACACCGGGTTTTAGCTGCAAGTCAGGCATTTGCACAAAAGCCAACCCTCCATTGTTGCGGTTGCCGTTCATCCCGCCAAAATTTCCGGCAAATACCAACAGCTTGTGGTTGACAGAAAATGTTTTGATATAACCTGTCATCACCGGTGTACTGAACCGGACTGTTACCGTATCTTTAACCGGATCGTAAACAAACAATCCGGGTTTTTCGGTTCTTTTACCAAACTCCTTCATGCCGTTACCGGCTACCAGAAAATAGTTTTCGACGGCTTCCACTTTTTCAATCCCGTCAGAAAATTGAGGTTGATGGGGCAACGGCAGCAGCGTATCGTGTGTTTTGTCCAATATCAAAAAATTATTATCATCAGAAGAGTTGGAACGCAATCCCACAGCAATGTCGCCCCAGCCATTCCGGGCCATCGAAGCAATGGTACTGTAACGCCCTCCATGATATAATTTTGCCACTTTATTGTTCTTTGTATTGCAGCGCACCATATATCCATCCTCCGGATTGCCCGGAATACTAATATAACCACCTGATGCATAAACGGTTGTGTCGTCAACAACAAGAGCATTAATGTTATTAATTTTCTTCTCATCCAATTGCGGGGCCCAGTTGTCCACAGCACCCGTAACGGTTGAAAAACGGGCTACATGATAATGGGAGATGGTGTTTACCTTTTTAAAAGTACCGGTAGCATAAAGCTGTCCCCCTTTTTTGAAGAGGGAATTAACATCCCCATCCATATCGGGCGGGGTAAAACCGGTGAGTAAGGTACCTGTCCGGGTGCCGATAGCAGATAGGTTTCCAGCATCCTGACCGCTGATTTTGGAAATTTCCGTTCCCCCGACAAAAAGCGTATCGCCGGAAACCAGCAAGGTATTGATATGAGCGAAACGGTCTTCTACCACAGGGTTCCAATCGGTAATTTTTCCGGTTTCCAGGTCAATTTTTGCCAGTCTGGGACGTTCGTAAGCCGGCATCAGGTTAAAAAACCCGGAAAGCACCACCTCATCGCCCCAGGTAAACACCTGGCAAGTGTGTGCATTGTAATGCGGCGGTTGCCAGGCTTTCAGGGCCGCCGTTTCCGGATCCAGCAGGCAGATGTTTTGCCGTGGCTGACCGGCTACCGTGGCAAACGCACCCGAAGCATTGCCAAAAGCAGCAGCAAGTGTGTTATAAATACCCGTAACGTACAATCCCTCTTTCCCCAAGGCAAGGTCCCGGATAAAAAAGGAGCCGTTGTCGCTACTGATTTGATGGTTGAACCGGGTAACGCTCAAATCCTTGCGCCTGAGGCGTACCAGCCCGTTTACCGTGTCATCGTCAAACAATTCAAACCCGCTGCCAATGAACAAATATTTGTCGTTGTGAGCAAAGCTAACAGAATGCTGCATATCCAAAACCGTAGGGAAATCAATGAATTTTCCCGTGTGAATATTCACACCGGCTATTTCCGACCCGTTCCATTTTACGATATCAAAAATGCCGGAAATGAGCGTTTTCCCTCCGCTGACGGTAAAGGAATAGACCGGTGAAGAAGGTGCCATAGACCAGGAAGTCAATTTACCGGTTGACAAATCAATGGCAGTGATGAAAGGAACGACTTTTCCCGGATTAAGCTGCACGGCTATAAAATTTGTCAGGTAAAGAATATTATCATAAACCTTCAGTTTTAATTTTCCCTGAGCACCAAAAGCCTGTTGTTTTAAACCAGCAAGCAGTATATTCTTGCTTATTTTATTTATTTTTAGCGTCTTAACATTCAATACACCGGCATTTGTCATCTTATTGCCCGATTCATCCTGCATATCAAAATAACCGGTAAAATAGAGTTGGCCGTTGTGATAAGCAAGCGAAGAAAATTCGGGCATGCTCACGTCTGACCTGTCGCGCGAAAGGTAAAAAGCGGTATCCAATTCTCCGTCGGCCATGTTGTAACGCACCAGGCTGCTGATGTTTTCCGTTTTCGACTGGCTGTTGGTCAGAAAGATACCGGCAGCGTACAGCGTATCGTGAACCATTACCATATCGGAGACATGATGTTTGCCAAACCCCAGAAAGAAGCCATCTGTATCGTTAAAAGATGGATCCCAGTCATATACGGTGCCCGTATTGGCGTTCACAGCGGCCAGTCCGGTACGGTTTACCCCACCGATTTTACTAAAAGACCCCCCCACAAATAAGGTATCCCCTTTTAAAAGGGTAACATAAACCTGTCCGTTGGGATTGGGGTGAAAAGCGGTATCAATTTCTCCTGTGGCCGCATCCAGTTTAAACAGCGACCGGATGGTTTTGCCATTTACAGAAAATGAAACACCCTGCGTGTATTTAGCACTGGTAACATAAAGGCTGTTGTTGCCATAGGTAAGATGAGCTGCCAAAACATCAAAAAGCCGGACCTCGGTTTGTGAAAAAGTATTGATAAACTGTCCGTTTTCGTCAATATGAAAAACCCCTTGCTGGTAACGCCATTTTCCGGCCGCATAAAACCCGTTGTTGCCATCGGGAACAGAAGCATACAGCATTCCGTTTCTCACACTGTCTGACAATAAGTTACCGGTGTTATCAAAAAAGGAAACGCCTCCCGACAAATGTCCGAAACCGTTCGTAACCCCCTTTCTGTATAGTTTACCCATAAATAAGGTATCTCCCATTAAATGGATAGCCGGTCCTTCCACCAGACTGTTGCCGAAAGGCTCTTTAATCGTGGTTGTTGTCGGGAAGGCAACCGGGCGGGCAGTCTGCTTATCGAGGGCCAGAATACTGTAATAAATATGGTTTGGTTTCAAATAAAAATTTCCCGACAGGAAAACCTTATTCCCGCTGATTTCCAGATGGTCCACATGGCCGTAGTTACCAAAATCCGGTTTCCACGAAGCATCGGGTTTAAGCGTGTGACGGTTAATACGGAAAAGATTCCGGTATGTATTTTCCCCCTCTTCAACAGTGAAATAGCCGCCAACGTAAAGGTAATCAGCATCCATTTTCAGCTCATACACTCCCAGACCGGTATTGTCTTTAAAAGGAAGGTTAAACCCCTCATCCAGTCGTTTATCGGGTAAAATATGCGCCAGATAATAATGTTTGCGGTTGTTTATCTTTTTAAAGACCCCGCCCACAAACCATCCCTCTTTGCCATCCGGGATAACGGTCCTTACTTCGTTGTTTTCTCCATCACCGAGAGGGCTTATCATCCCAAAAAGCGGCATGCTGTAATCGGGCGTTGTGGAACCGTTGTGAAAAAAAGCCACGGTTCCGGTTTTTTTGCCCACATAGTTAAAAGAGCCACCGATGTACAAGTCATTGCCCTGCATAGCGGTGGTACTGACGGTACCATCGGTACTGAACGTAAGGCTGTCAACAGGTTTCTGGGCGGCTGAGCTTTGCGCCAAAAGGAGTAAAAAAGCCGGCAGGACAAATAACCCTATCCGCCTGAGGTAACATTTTTTTGTGGGTTGCATAATAAAAGTTTTTTTAATTAATTCGCGTATAAATCCCCCATTCCGTTGACATTCGGATTACATCAGCCAAAGGCAGACAGGAATCCGAATGAGCAGAGAGTTTCATAGTAGAAGTTTTTTAAATTATTTCTTTATTATCGTTTTCGAGTAATGCTTTCCGCCGGCTGTCATGCGAACAAAATAAGCACCCTGTTTGAAGCCCGTCAGGTTGAGGATAACGTAACCGCTTATGCGGGCAGCACCCTGCGACAAAACCCTCCCGG
>JALTUB010000216.1 GCA_027047745.1 Sulfurimonas sp. | reverse complement strand
AGATGAAAAAAGAGTAAAAAAAGTACTAAAACAGGCAAATATATTAGAATTTTTGGAAACTCATCATAAAGGTATATATACTGAAGTAGGCGAAAACGGTATAAAACTAAGCGGCGGACAAAAACAAAGAATAGCTATAGCAAGAGCTTTGTACAGTGATCCAGAGATATTAGTTCTTGATGAAGCGACTTCAGCACTTGATAATGAAACAGAAGCTAAAATAATGGATGAGATATATAAAATAAGTCAAGATAAAACATTGATAGTTATTGCACATAGACTCAGTACTATAACTGGATGTGAAAAAGTCTATAAATTAGAGAATGGAGTACTAGAAAAATGAGTAAAGTAAATTTTGCATTAATTGGAGCGGCAGGGTATATTGCACCAAGACATATGAAAGCTATAAAAGAAACAGGAAGTGAACTTGTTGCAGCACTAGACCCTTATGATGGTATAGGTATAATGGATAGCTATTTTTCAAAAGCATCTTTTTTTACTGAATTTGAGAGATTTGATAGATTTGTAGATAAATGGCATCGAGATGGACATAAAAAAATAGAATATATTGCCATAGCTTCCCCTAATTATTTACATGATTCACATATACGATTTACTTTAAAAAGTGGAGCACATGCAATTTGTGAAAAACCATTGGTATTGAATCCCCACAATATAGAGCAATTAAAAGTGATTGAAGAAGAAACAGGAAAAAAGGTTTACAATATACTGCAACTTCGTTTGCATCCTTCTATCATTGCATTAAAAGAGAAAGTAACTAAAGAGCTTGAAGAAAATCCAGATAAAATATACAATATTGATTTGACATATCTGACAAGTCGAGGAAAATGGTATTTTGTTTCTTGGAAAGGAAATGAAGCAAAAAGCGGTGGAATCGCATCTAATATCGGTGTACACTTTTATGATATGCTTTGCTGGATATTTGGCGATGTTGAAGAGAATGTCGTTCATGTAAAAACGGCAGATACAAATGCAGGGTACTTCAAGCTTAAAAATGCAACTGTAAGATGGTTTTTATCAGTAAATTATGACTATATTCCAGAAGAGATCCGAGCAAGTGGTATGCGAACGTATCGTTCTATCACGGTAGATGGAGATGAGATAGAGTTTAGCGGTGGTTTTACTGACTTGCATACAAAAAGCTATGAGCACATCTTAAACGGTAGTGGGTTTGGACTTGATGAAGCCTATGGAAGCATACGAACTGTTTCTACTATTCGCCATCTACCTGCTGTAGGACTGCAAGGGGATTATCACCCTTTTTGTAAGAAGGTGTTCTCTTAGCATGGAGAAAACCGAGTCACCAAGATACCTTTCAAAAGAGGAGTTCAAAGCCAAACTTCGAGAAAAAAAGATGCCTAAAAAAACAGACTTCTTTGTGCATGAAACTTCCATTGTAGATGAGAATGTAAACATGGGTGACAATACAAAAGTCTGGCATTTCTCTCACATCCTCTCCGGTTCAAACATAGGTGCAAACTGCTCCTTTGGTCAAAACTGTGTTGTAGGTCCAAATGTTAAGATAGGATCAGGTGTAAAAGTACAAAACAATATCTCAGTCTTTGAAGGTGTTGAGATAGAAGATGATGTGTTTCTTGGGCCTTCTATGGTCTTTACAAATGTCATCAATCCAAGAGCTTTCATTGCAAGACGAGATGAGTTTAAAAAGACACTGCTTAAAAAGGGATGCTCCATCGGTGCAAATGCAACGGTAGTATGTGGTGTAACTATAGGCGAATATGCACTTATTGGTAGTGGTGCCGTAGTGAACAAAGATGTAAAACCCTATGCCTTGATGATTGGTGTTCCAGCCCGTCAGATAGGTTGGGTAAGTAGAGCTGGAAATACTTTGCACTTCAATGATGAAAACATCGCAGTAGATGATTTTGATAATAGTCGATATGTTATAATAGATGATGAATTGAGGGAGATGTCATGCAATTAATAGTAGATATCCAAAATAATACACTTGCTAAAAAGATTATGCAGATTTTGGAAGTTTTTAAAAATGATGGAGTCAAGGTTAAAACTCTAAACAAAACAACAGACAAGCAACAAAATGCTAAAGAGTATGATGTTGACTATGAAAAAAGTTTTCAATATAAACTTGACAGAGTAGACTTTATTGAAATGAAAAAATCATTATGAACTATTTGCTTGATAATAATATTATTATTGACATTTTATCAGAGCGAAGAAGTGAAAAATATCCTGAATCGGTAAAAGTTTATGAGATTATTCAAAAAAAATCTCATAATATTTATGTGAGTTCATCATCTATAGATAATGTAGAATTTATACTGTTTAAAGAGATAAAAGCACAATTTGACTACTCTAATCAAGAAGCATTGAATGAGGTTCATAGTAGAATCAAGCTCTTTATAAAAAATGTAATCATTGCAAAAACCCCATCTTATTTGGAAATAGACTATGATGACATAGAAGACTCTCAAATCATAGCGTCTGCAAAAGCCATCAATGCAAAAGTAATCACTAGAGATGAAGATATACTCAAAAAATATAAAGAGATTGCAGTGTCTCCTGCGGATCTTTTAACTACAGAAGATGATACCGTAAGCATAGATTTTGCAAACTTGAAAAAGCAATACTTTATGTATCAAAATGAACTTGAAATTGAGATGGATAAAGTTTTAAACAATGCCAGTTATATAATGGGTGATGCAGTAAGAGAACTAGAACAGAGCCTAGAAGAGTTCACAGGTGCCAAACATGCCATCACATGTGCAAGTGGGACAGAAGCACTTATCCTTGCCATGATGGCACTTGACATAAAACCTGGTGATGAGATTATTACGACGCCATTTACATTTATAGCAACCGCTGAAACTATTGCACTACTTGGAGCTAAGCCTGTTTTTGTTGATATAGATGAAACAACCTACAACATAGACGTCACCAAAATAGAAGCTGCGATCACAGAAAAAACTAAAGCGATAATGCCTGTCAGTCTCTATGGACAACCAGCTGATTTGGATGCTATTCAGGCTATCGTAGAAATAAGACTAAAAACCAACAACCAAAAACTATACACTATCGTAGATGGAGCTCAAAGCTTCGGTGCCACCTACAAAGGCAAAGCTGAAGTTCACTATTGTGACATTTATACAACAAGCTTTTTCCCAGCCAAACCGCTTGGATGCTTTGGTGATGGTGGAGCAGTTTTAACAAACAATGATGAGTTGGCAGAGAAAATGAAAATGTTGCGAGTTCATGGACAAAACAAGCGCTACCATCACAAATATATAGGGCTTGGTGCAAGAATGGATACACTACAATGTGCAGTGGTGAATGTGAAACTCAAACATTACAAAAAAGATTTGGTTCTTCGTCAAGAAGTAGCACAAAAATATACCAAAACACTTCAAAACAAAGATCTTATCACTCCATATCAAAGTCCAGATACAACATCGGCATGGGCACAGTATTCTGTAAGAGTGAAAAATAGAGATGAATTACAAACAAAGCTAAAAGAAGCAGGCATTCCAACAGCAGTGCATTATCCTATGCCGTTACACTTGCAGGAGTGTTTTGAGTATCTTGGATATAGCAAAGGTGATTTTCCAATCGCAGAGAGAGTGAGTAAAGAGATTATGAGTTTGCCTATGAATCCGTATGTGAGGGATGAAGAAGTCCAATATATAAGTGGTAATATCTGATGCAGTATGATTATCTTATAGTGGGTGCTGGTATCATTGGTATGACAATCGCGTATGAGTTAAAACAGTATGATGGAGGTGAAAAAGAATGAATAGATTAATTTTTACCCTAGAAAATTCACTCAAAGACTTTGAAGAAAAAGGTAACTTGGACTTAGCATTGGACTACTATAATCCTAATGACTATTTTGAAAAAGTATATTTTATTTCTTATAATGCTGAAGATAAAGATATAGCACATGATAAAGAATGGTTAAAAGTTATATCACCATATTATTTTTCTTTTCTCAAAAAAGTGAAAAAAATTAAATTATTTTTTGTACTTGCTATGCCTATTGTATTTGTATTGCATATTGCTTATTTATTTTATCTTATTCGAAAAGAAAAAATAAGTGTGAGTAGAACAGGTCACCCTTATTTAATGTCAATACCATTATGGTTGGTTTCGAGAATAGCAGGAATACCTTTTATTTCTACTTTAGGGGGAGATAATAGGTTGGCACAGGAAAAAATTGGTCGATATCATATTTTCAATAATAAATTTTTAAGTTTTTTTGTAGAAGAATTTTTAATTAATAAAAGTGACTACGTAATTGTTCCTAATAATTATACAGCAGATTATGGACGAAAAATATCGCAACAAAACAACTTTGCCATTATACCATTGCCATTAAGAAATGATATCTTTGAAAATTTAAAGATTGAACCAAATATGAAACATCCCAGAAATTTTGTATTTATTGGTAGATTTGTTGGAGATAAACATCCAGATTTTATAGTGGACTTGTACATAAAGTATCTAAAAAATAATCCTGAATCAGTTTTAGATTTAGTTATGATAGGTGATGGAGAATTAAAAGAAAAATTAACTCAAACAGTCAAAGAAGCAGAAGTGGCTGATAGGGTTAAATTTGTTGGTTTTTTAAATACTAAAGATATTGTGAAATATTTAAGTAAAAATCCTATTTGCCTAATTCCTGTTTCAGGATTTGTTATTTATGAAGCTGCTGTTTTTGGAAATATAATAATAACCAGTGATATTGAATGGCATTCAGAATTTGTAGAAAATAATATAAATGGCTGGATTGGAAAATATTTAGATATCGAAGATTGGTTAAATAAATTACATGATATAGAAAATGATTTTGACGCCGCTAAAGAAAAGGCATTAAAGCTTAGAACGAAAATGCAAGAACTGTCACCAGATAAAATCTATCGTAAGCAAATATATATATATAAAAAGGTGCTGCATGAAAAATAGCATCATAAATAAATTAAATAATAGCGAATTGTTTTTTGAACAAGATGGAGTTTTTGTTCAAAAAATAGATACAATTTCTATGTATGAAATTAACAAAAAAGAAAAAGAGGCAATGGATAAAGCTATTCATCGGAAAATTATAACAATGAATAGTTTAGAAGAATATTATAATACTTATAGTGCTAATAAAATTCTAGAAAAGAATCAGCAAGTTATAAACTCTCTTGAAAGTCAAAATATAGCTATTGACTGTGGATGTGGAAA
>JALTUB010000215.1 GCA_027047745.1 Sulfurimonas sp. | reverse complement strand
TTCCCACACTGATATTTTATAGGTAAAAAGATGGCAAGAAAAACATACGGAACAACAATTTGGGGTGCAACATTTCTCAAGGCTATAGAGAAAGAAACAGATAGTGGTAGACTCTCTCGTGGCAAGAGTTACGCAAATACAGGTAAAGTCTATGACATCAAACTTCAAGAGAAAAAGATTGCAGCAAAGGTAAGAGGGAATTACCAACCTTTCTATCAAACAGCACTTAATTTCACTCCATTTGCAAAAGGGGACAAGCACTTCATCATAGATTATATCAATGAAAATCCGCTAATTTTAGCAGAGATTATGAATGCAAAACTCTCACCCGAACTGTTAAAATTTTTGAAGAAAAATGAGATTAATCTGTTTCATGGTTTTGATATGCAGTGTTCTTGTCCCGACTTTTATGGAGCTTATGCTTGTAAACATATTGCAGGTCTTTACTTTATACTGGTAAATGAAATAGACAAAAATCCCTTTATTCTCTTCTCTTTACGAGGTTTAGACCTTGTGAAACATTACAACATCCAAAAAGATTTAGTCATACCTTATCCTATAAAAATAGAGTATCAAACAGAGCAAGAGTCTTCTCCAAAAATGACAGATACAGACGAATTTACCCTTTTGCAACTCACAAACCAAAAGAACTTTATCCTCTCTCTTTTAGAGTCTAATCCTCAGTTTGCTCCGATTGACTATAAAGAGGTCTTAGACGAGTTTTATAAAAAAACGGTTAAAGAGTTACCCCTTATCGTCTCTTCTGTACATAATGAGGCTATAAATATCATGCAAAGAGTAATCCAAGAAGCAGAGATATCCATAGATATGCAAGAAGATTTTAGTCATACTCAATTTACTATCAGTTCTGAGTTGTTGCTTTTACAAAATGTCCTTAGTGCGTTTAAACCTTACCTTACAACACACAAAGATAAAACAATTACGATGAGTTCTTTAAACCTCTTTAGGCTCTTTATCTCATTTGAAGACGAACAAGGGAGTAATCTCTACCGATACTTTTTTTATCTCTATCGCATTTGTTATATCCTCTTGCAAAAGAGTGCTTTCATCCCTTCAGTTTATGAATCCAAAAAGTTTTTTAAAGTAGTATATAAACCACTCCTCTCACTAGAAGTCATAAAAGAGCAAGTTGCACAGCTCACTCAGATTACTCCACTCATAGTAACCTTTACTCAAAAAGCACTCACTCAAAAGTCTCAAACAGAGATTCTTCTCTCCCTTATACTCAGTGATATCATTCCAGAGTTTCACTTTATGCATAAAAAACGCAAAAATAACCCTCCTGAAATTTCTTTGACATTTTTTGAGGCAAAAAGTTATCAAGTGACACAATTTGAAGATGAAAATATCGCGTCAAGTATCCATAACTATTTTTCTGTATTTGAGATTATACAGAGTCAGTACC
>JALTUB010000214.1 GCA_027047745.1 Sulfurimonas sp. | reverse complement strand
GGTGTCTCCAAAATTCCAGCTCCAGGAGGAAATAGCCGAACCACCTTCCAAAGAGGACTGATCAAGAAAGCTTGTGGGCTGTGTATAACAGGTGTCATTAAAGGTAAACCCGGCCAGCGGTTTGGGAACAACAGTAATGTTCTTGGTAACGCTACGCTGATAGCCGCTGGAATTAATGGTCAACAACGTAACCGGATATACAGTTTTTGTACTGTAAATGTGCTTCACTTCAGTACTCCCCGGGCTATGGACAACCAGGCTGTCACCATCACCAAAATACCATTTCCAGGTGGTGATGGTACCAACCGGTGTGGTAGAACGATCGGTAAAGAAGGTGGCATCGTTAAGACAAGCCGATGAAACGCTGAAATCAGGAGCCGGTAGCGGATCTATTGTTACTGTTTTTGTCAGGGAATTGGGACAGAAGCCGTTAACGACAATAGAAAGTGTAACGGAATATTGTCCGGTGGCACTGTACTGGTGCGTGGGGTTTTGTATGTTGGCAGTATCTCCATCGCCAAAGTCCCAATGCCAGGAAGTTACATTTCCATAGGTAGTATCAGCAACAGCTGTAAACTGCAAATTATCAACAACGGCAGCGGGATCAACACTCCAGGTGAAGTTCATCGCCGAAAGAGGGTTTACTTTTTGAATATGTGGAGCAGTGTTTTCATTGGCACAACCATTACTGTCTATCACATGCAAAATTACCCGATAAGAGCCTGTGTCAGGATACAAATGCGACGGATTCTGCAAGGTGTCAAAAGTTCCATCCCCAAAATCCCATTGCCAGCTTTTTATGTAAGGTTCCATTCCTGAATGCCCGAAAAATTTCGCAGCAACCACAATACAGGACGGATTATGGTCGCTGGCAACATAAACCGTAGGCAATGCATGGATGACAATCTGTTTCGTTACTGTATTTGAACAAGTTACCCCAGATGAATCTGCCGTAACAATAAGCCGTACCAGAACAGTATCACCCGGAGTGAAGGTATGCGTAACAACCCGTCCTGTAGCAGTATCCCCATCGCCATAATCCCATTGCCACTGTACCAGATTGTAGTTGGCAGAAGCAGTGGAAGCATCTGTAAACTGAATGGTACTACAATCTGTATAGGTAAAGGTAAAGTCAGCCGTAGTGCTACATTGGCCCAACACCCAAGAATATAAAATAGCAAAGAAAAATAAAAGAGTAATTTTTTTCATCCGCAAAAAATTTACATTATCGGACTATAAAAGTAAAAAAATAACGGAAGTTCGTATCCATAAATTGTATAAGCTCCCGGAATTATTTCACGGGATACCTCACAGCATAGTTTTTTAAAATCTTTCCCAGCTGGTTTACAGAAAATTGCTTGGCAATAATATGCTTATCTTTATTCAATAAAAAAAGCTGCGGTGTACCATGGATATCATAAAGCCTG
>JALTUB010000213.1 GCA_027047745.1 Sulfurimonas sp. | reverse complement strand
AATCCTTTTTAAGCCCCATACTGCCGAGTTAAACTTAAGGTTTCGGACCCCCGTTTTTTTCATTAAGTCTATCTCTTGGAGTTTTTGCTTTATGTACATATCGCATTTAACTGCAAACTCTACATCAAGCCATCTTAGGAAAACTATCACTAAATCACTATGTAGATATGTTCCCCCATATTTTCCTTTTTTTGAATATCTTAAGCCTTTTTCATCGGTTTTAAAGTGGTGGTTTTTCCCCACTTTAAAAATAGCATTTTCATACTCTAAAAAGCTGTTTGATTTAAAAAAATCTCTTAACTGATATTTATTCTTACCAAATTGTAAAGCTAACTTAGTAGCATTGATATAAAGCACCTCATCACTAATTAGCTTTGATACATCTATGATTAAATCTTTACCTTGTAGGGTTATAAGGTCGATTGTTTTCATTAAGCCACCTCGCAATTATCTATAAGTGCGTTTACTTCATCTATGCTAAAGACTGTTACTCTTGGGCTTATATGCTTTGGTGTGAGCTTTCCTTGTTTTGCATAAAGCCAGACTGTAGATAAACCTATCCCCATGTACTCGGCTGTTTCTTTGGCTCTTAGATATTTCTTTCGAGCATCATAAGTTTGTTCAATATGTTTTTTTGTAGCATCACTCATAAAGTCTCCTTTTAAGTGGTACTAAAAGCTTTTAGGTTTTGTTAATTCAACCTTGGTATATACTCACTATTGCAAACTGTAGTATGTTGTATTAACTCGAACGATTGAATGGATTATAAGGAGTAATTGGTCATTATGTAATTAAAAATATTAAAATATTTATGTACTTTGTGTAGTTTTTATAGTTATTTTTTATAAATATGATTTCTTACTGCATTAATGCTAATTTGAAGTTCATTTGCTGTTAATTGTATGTAGTCTTTAATTTTTAAACCTTTGTTTGCATCCTTAATGTCGTTAAACTTGCTAATAACATAGCTATTTTTATAATTTTTATTCTTTTTCTTTGTTGGAATTTTCTTTTCTAAAAATGAATATAATTTCAAGCAAATTTCCATATTGTCAAAATTATTATCTGCTAACTTATCTATAAATTCTATAATTGTTTTATCTTCAATTTCAGATAACTCATCTTTTTGTTTATCTGTTATAGGCATGCTCTCGTTATATGCTTTATCAACTTTTCCCAATAAAGCTGATAAACCTCTTCCAAGTGCTTTATTATTATTTTTTTTCATCTTTGCTTTATTCCCTTTATCTTCTACCTACAAAAACCATACCACAAAAAAACATTATAATTAAAAAACTTTGCATTTTGTCATACTTCCTTAGATTAACTTAGATTGTATTGTATTAAATTATTGACTTGTAAATAGTTAATTTGTTATAATTCTATTGTTAATGCAAAACTGACTCCTTAGAAGTCGGATTTACTACCCGATTTTGTTTGAAGTGATTAGGCTAGGGCTTCGGTCTTAGCCTTTTTTTTTGCCTATTTTTTTAGGTTGGCTTGTTGGGTGGGTGGGAACTTCATCAAGGAGTCATAATTTGCATTATAAAATTGTAGTAGTCTTTTTAGTGTTATTGGTGTTCGCACCTTTCATACATTAATCAAAAAAAGAGGGACTTAGTAAACCCCTCTGACTGCTATTACTTCTTAACCTCATCAAGATAATCACTCCACCACTGCATAAGCTTCACTCTCTCATCAAGATACTTAGCACGGTTATATGCTTGGCTCACGCTGTTACCTACACTATGGGCTAATTGTGTGTCTATAACATCACGATTAAATGGGCTTTTTTCATTTGCTATTGTCGCAAACATACTTCTAAAACCGTGAGACACTATCTCATCTTTGCTAAAACCCATTCGCCTAAGTGCTACATTTATAGTGTTTTCGCTCATGTATCTATTTTTATATACTGCGTTTGCGAATAGAAAAGGCTTATCCCCTGTATGTTCATGAAGTTCTTTTATCATATCTATTACTGTTGAGGTTATAGGCACTAAATGTTCTCGTCTCATCTTCATCTTATCAGCAGGAATAACAATTAATTTATCTTTGAAGTTTATATACTCCCATCTCAACGACCTTAACTCTATCGGTCTAAGTGCAAGATATGGTATGATTTTCAAAGCATATTTAGTGACTATTTCGCCTTGATATTTTTCAACAGACTCTAAAAGAAGTTTTATACTCGTATCATCTGTAAAAGTTGCATGGTGTCGGACTGTTCTTTTTTTGAGAATTGCTTTTTTATCAAAATCTGCAGTAATATTATGTTCTGTGTATCCTCTTGCTATTGCATATTTATAAATGCGTTCTAAAAGATTAAGAGTTTTTTTTGTACTCTCATAGATACCCTTATCTTGCATACTATCAACGATTGATAAAATATCCTCTCTATGTATCTCTTTGATAGGTTTCAAACCTATACCTTTTTTTACATGGTTATCGTAATAGCTTCTTAACTTTTTGAGATATTTTAGTGTAGCACTCTCTTTTATTTGTATAAAAAACTCATCTGTTATATTGTTAAATGTGTTAAGTTCTTCTTCTGCTCTCTCTTTGAGTTCTGCTTTTTTTTCTTTTTTAAGTTCGTTTGGGTCTATCCCATTTGCTATGAGCTGTCTATTGTTTTCTCGCAATTCTCTTGCTTTTGAGAGTGTTATATCAGGATAAGCCCCTAAAGATATTTTGCTCTCTTTGCTATCAAGCTTGTATTTTAGCTTCCAGTGCTTACCTCCAGCTTTTGTTATAAGAAGATATAAGCCCCCACCATCACTAAGCTTATAATCTTTAGATTTTGGTTTTGACTGTTTAATTTGTGTAGCAGTAAGGGGTGTTATAGTTCGAGCCATAGGGAAACCTTTATAATTTTAGGGGCTAATTATTTATGCACTTAGGGGCTATTTTGCATTAAGCCCCCAAATCAGCCCCTAAAAAGTTTAGATTACTATAACATACCTTAGATTAAGTTAGACTAAAGAAGTGCTTTAAAGCTCGTATTTTAGGGGTTAAAATGTATTTATTAGATTGTGTTAGATTGATAGTTGGTCTCCCCACGAGGACTCGAACCTCGAGCTAAGCCTTAGGAGGGCTCTGCTTTATCCAGTTAAGCGATGAAGAGATAAATTATAAATATTTATTGTAAAGTTATTAAGAATTTGTTATGTAGTAATGGTGCGCCCGACAGGAGTCGAACCTGTGACCTTCGGTACCGCAAACCGATGCTCTATCCAGCTGAGCTACGAGCGCACACCATCTCTGTTTTGAGAGGATGAAATTATATCACTTTTAGCTTATATTATTCTAAAATAACAACTACTCTTCAACTTTTTTTATTATTTCATTGACTTTTTGTTCTTGTGAATATAATTCATGGGTTTTTCGTATATAGGCTTGCAGTAAAACTTTTAGGTCGTTCTTTCCCTCAACATTAAAGTCTTTTAGCATTTGGTGTTCTAAATATTGTGCAAATTTTTCATCCACTTCCACATCAAAATTTCGACCACCTATGTTCAAACCTATTTTCTTACTCATAAATTTTTTAGCCTAATATATTTTCTATTTTTTGCACTATTTCATCTATTTCTAAATCTTTCATTTCATTTTCTTCACTCAATCTTTCGATTTCTTTATCTTTTAGCTCTTTCTCAGCTTTCAAAGTCATTAATTCAGTTCTAATCATCTCATTTTCACTTTTAAGTGTATTTAGTTGTTGTAAAACTTGTGATACTTTTTCGTCTAATCTATCTAATGTACTTTGTTCTTGCATTAATTGTTTCCTCATGTCTAATATAAACATAATTCTATCATAAAAATCACACTGATATTATTATTATCTATATATTTATCACATATGGGGTATAATTTATCAAATAATTACAAGGTATATAATATATGAATCACTTTGAAGAATATTGTACAAAATTTGTTCAATCTATAGGAAACAAGGATGGTGCTGTTTCTCCTGAAATAACAAACTCTGCATCATTTGCTTATGTTACACCAGAAAATGCAGAGGGGATTTTTGATGGTAGTGTCAAAAAACCACTCTATTCAAGAATGGGAAATCCTACAACATCAAAATTAGAATCAATAATGGCAGAAATGGATGCTGGGATAGGTGCAGTTGCTACTAGTTCTGGTATGGGTGCATCTTCGCTTGCTATTATGTCTATTGTATCTGCTGGTGATGAGATTATCAGCATTGGTGGATTATTTGGTGGGACATATGCACTTTTTAGTGAAACTCTAAGTAGATTTAAAATCTCGACATCTTTTTTTGATGTAGATGAATTAGAAAATATAAAAAATGCTATTACAGATAAAACAAAACTAATCTTCTTAGAGAGTGTTGGAAATCCTAACATGAGACTTCCAGATATAAAAGCAATTTCTAAAATAGCCAATGAAGCAGGTGTTGCACTTATAGTTGACAATACAATTACACCACTAAGCATTTCTCCTTTAAAACTAGGAGCAGATATAGTAGTTTATTCCACTACAAAAATCATCTCTGGTAACTCCTCAGCACTTGGTGGTTGTGTAGTCTTTCGTGCTATAAATGAAGATGAAGACAAATTTAAAACACCTAGATATAAAGACTTAGAAAAAATCATCAATAAAGCTGGAAAAATAGCACTTATTCCAATCGCCAAAAAAAGAGCACTCAGAGACTTGGGTATGAGTGCAAATGCACATGCTAGTTATCAAACAATGCTTGGGCTTGAAACACTTCCATTAAGGTTACCTAGGATTGTTAAAAGTGTAGAGATTATTGCAAAAGAGTTAGACAAACAAGGATTAGATATAAATCATCCATCTTTAAGTTCACATCCTCATCATGAGAGATACCTAAGTGATTATAAAAATGGTTGTGGAACTTTACTAACTATAGATATGCAGACAAAAGAGGCTGCGTTTAAGTTTTTAAACAAAACTAAACTAGCAACTATTACTGCAAATATTGGTGATAGTAGAACTTTAGCACTTCATATGTCATCGACGATTTATAGTGATTTTGATGATGAAACAAAAACTTTTCTCGGTATAACTGATGGTCTTATTCGCATATCAATTGGTCTTGAAAATCCTCAAGATATTATAGATGATTTTCTAAACGCAGCAAAGTAGAAAACATGCCAACAAATACAAATCATGAACTAGACGAAGAAGTTATAACAAAATATCCAAAAAAATATAAAGTTTTTATACTCAATGACGACTATACTTCTATGGAATTTGTTATAGATGTATTGAT
>JALTUB010000212.1 GCA_027047745.1 Sulfurimonas sp. | reverse complement strand
CCAACAATCTCAGATGAAGATTTGTTTGGAGAGATACTAAAAGAAAAAGAGCATATAGGCTACTATAACCTTGTGTCTCAAGATACAAGTGCATTTAAAGAGTATGCTAAAACTGTAAAGCAAAAAAACATAGTAGTTATCGGTATAGGTGGAAGTACACTTGGTACTTATGCTATATATAAGTTTTTAAAACACTCAAAAACTCTAAGTAAACAGCTCTTTTTTTTAGAAACAACAGACCCCATAGATATTAAGTCAAAAGTAGAATCTATCGATCTAAATGATACACTTTTTGTTGTAATATCAAAATCAGGCACAACGGTTGAAACTGTCTCAATCTTTAAGTATATCCACTCTTTAGTTAAGATTGATAAAAATAACACAGTGATAGTTACTGAAAATGACTCAAAACTAAACTCTTATGCTCAAAAAAATGAGATGAAAACTTTTGAGATTCCAAAAGATGTAGGGGGAAGGTTTTCAGTTTTTAGTGCTGTTGGACTTCTGCCACTTGCTATAGTAGGTATTGACATTGACGAGTTATTAGCAGGTGCTAAAGAGTTGCATGACAACTTCTTTTCTAAAAAAGAGTTTTATAAGAGAATCATAAAAAAAGCAAGATTTATAACCGAATATAAAAACAGATTTAACATTAATGTAGTTTTTTCATACTCATCACGCTTAGAGGGCTTTAATAAATGGTATATCCAACTTTGGGGAGAGTCTTTAGGTAAAATAGATATAAACTCTACAAGGCAGGGACTGACTCCAGTAGGTATCATAGGACCAGTAGATCAACACTCTTTTTTACAACTGATAGTGCAAGGCAAAAGAGATAAAATCGTTACAGTTATAAAGGTAGATGACTTTGATAGTGACCTTGTTATACCAAAAGTAGAGCTAGAAGGACTTGAAGAGTTGGACTACCTAAATGGTATAGAATTTTCCTCACTTATAAATAAACAAGCAGATGCAACTATAGAATCTATAAACAACTTAAATGATATACCATGTGATGTTATAACGATCGATGGTGTAAGAGAGAGTGCTATATCAGCGTTAATGTATGAGTATGAACTTTTAACATCAATATGTGGTAAGTTCATGTATATAAACGCTTATGACCAACCTGGGGTGGAGAGTGGAAAAATAATTTTGAAAAATAAGTTGAAAACACACTGTTGAAAAATAAAGAGTTAAGGTTACTACTTTTACTTATATTTCCATTGCTTCTTTTTGGAGCAAAACCAAATATCTTACTCTTAAAAGTTTATAAAGATCAAAACATCAGTGGCTGGGTGATGAGTGAAAAACTTGATGGTATCAGAGGTTATTGGGATGGTAAACATCTTATAAGCAGAGGTGGTAAAATCATACATGCACCAAAATGGTTTACAAAAGATTATCCACCTTTTGCCATAGATGGAGAG
>JALTUB010000211.1 GCA_027047745.1 Sulfurimonas sp. | reverse complement strand
TTTGCATATAAAATAACTCGTCCATATTCATTTCTAGCAGCACGCCCTATAGTTTGAACAAGTGCAGTTTCACTTCTTAAAAACCCTTCTTTGTCAGCATCTAAAATAGCAACTAGACTTACCTCTGGCAAATCAAGTCCTTCTCTAAGCAGATTTATTCCTATGAGAACATCGAACTCGCCTAATCGTAAAGCTCTAATAATCTGATTTCTCTCAATAGTATCTATATCGGAGTGCATATACTGTACTTTTATACCTAAATCAGCAAGATATTTTGTAAGAGCCTCAGCCATCTTTTTAGTTAGAACAGTTATAAGAACTCTCTCATTTTTTGGAGTAACTTTTTTTATCTCATCATGAATATCTTCAACCTGATTGTCAGATGTTTTAATCTCTATGAGTGGGTCAAGCAGACCTGTAGGTCGGATAATTTGCTTAGCTGTTACAGAAGACATCTCAAGTTCATACTCAGCAGGTGTAGCAGAAACAAAAAGATAAAAAGGTGCTTTGTTTATGTACTCATCAGCTTTAAGTGGACGATTATCTAAAGCAGATGGAAGCCTAAATCCATACTCTACAAGTACCTCTTTTCTGGCTCTATCCCCTGCATACATTCCACGATATTGAGGTAGTGAAACATGAGACTCATCAACGATTACAAGATACTCTTTGTTGTTTTGAGCAAAATAATCTAAAAGAGTAAAAGGTGCTTCACCAGCTTTTTTGTTTGTTAAAAGACGAGAGTAGTTTTCAACTCCCTTACACATTCCAGTAGTTTGTAACATCTCTAAGTCAAACTCTACCCTCTGTTTTAGTCGTTGGTGCTCTAAAAGTTTCCCCTCTTTTTGAAAGTATGCAAGTCTCTCATCTAACTCCTCTTCTATGCGTTTTATTGCAACAGCCATCTTATCTTGACCGACGCTAAATTGTGAAGTTGCATAGATTTTTATATCTTTATGAACCTCTAGTTTTTTATTGTCTATCACTTCAAAAGTATAGATATTTTCAATTTCATCTCCAAAGAACTCTATGCGTATAGCCTCTTGTTCAAAGTAGGGTGGATAAATATCAAGACTCTCGCCATTTACCCGTATATGCCCAGAGTCAAAATAAGAATCATTACGAGAGTACCCCATCTCAACCAAACGAAGTAAAAGTTTCTTTTGGTTTATCTCATCACCCACTGCAAGAGCTTGAACCATGTTAAGATACTCCTCAGGGTCGCCAAGCCCATAGTTGGCAGAAACAGAAGCGATGACAATAACATCATCATAAGAGAGAAGATTTGCAGTAGAAGAGAGTCTCATGCGTTCAAGTTCATCATTGATAGCACTATCTTTTTCTATAAACAAATCCTGACGAGGTATATAAGCCTCAGGCTGATAATAATCATAATAAGAAACAAAATACTCAACATGATTATGAGGAAAGAA
>JALTUB010000210.1 GCA_027047745.1 Sulfurimonas sp. | reverse complement strand
AACACGGCGTTTACAACAGCTCCGATGAGGTGCAGGTGGAGATATCCTGTAAAGAAGAAAATGGCTATCTTGTCATCGAAATCAGCAACGATTACGACCCGGAAGTGAAGAAACCCAAAGGCGAAGGCATCGGCCTAAAAAATATTCGGAAACGACTACAACTAATTTATCTCCGGAGCGATTTACTGGAAACCGTGGCAGACAAGATGGTTTTCAGAGCTGTTTTACGGTTACCAAAAAATTAAACGACACAACAATGGAATTAGTCCAACAATTTGCCGAAATAAGAGGCCTAATTATTAGCGCAAAAACAAAAGCCTATCACGCTGTAAATTCCGAGCTTATCAGTTTGTACTGGAATATTGGAAAATATATCAGCGAGAAAATCAATAACTCGGAATGGGGCAAACGTATTGTGAATAATTTGTCTAACTATCTAAAGCAAAAGGAGCCTCAATTAAAGGGCTTTTCTTCCCAAAATTTGTGGAGAATGAAACAGTTTTATGAGGTCTATTTCCAAAACGAGAAACTCTCACTACTGGTGAGAGAAATTTCGTGGACTAATAACATGACTATTGTTTCTAAATCAAAAATTGAAAAAGAACGGGAATTCTACATCAAATTGGCCATCTCTGAAAAATTGTCGAAAAGAGAGCTCGAACGACAAATTGATAGTGCTCTTTTTGAGAGAGTTATTCTTTCTACTGAGAAACTCTCACCAGTGGTGAGAGAAATTCATCCTACCGCGGAAAAAATATTCAAAGACAATTACATCTTGGACTTTTTGGAATTACCGGAAAAGTTTTCAGAAAAAAATTTAAGAAAAGCAATTATTAAAAACTTGAAAAGCTTTATCCTTGAATTTGGAAAAGATTTTACATTTGTTGGGGAAGAATACAGAATACAAGTTGGACAAAAAGATTTTTTTGTGGATTTATTGTTCTTTCATAGAGACCTTCAATGTCTGGTAGCAATTGATTTGAAAATCACCGACTTTAAACCTGAATATTTGGGGAAAATGGAGTTTTATCTTGAAGCATTAGACAGAGATATAAAAAAGGAGCACGAAAAGCCAAGTGTCGGTATCATTCTTTGCAAAAATAAAGATGCGAAAGTTGTAGAGTACGCACTGAGTAGAAGTATTTCACCGGCATTAGTTTCAGAATATAAGACAAAACTATTCGATAAAAAGTTACTGGAAAATAAACTGGATGAATTTTTTAAGTTGGCAGAAATAAAAGAAAACTAGCACAGTGATTTTCTTATCGTTTATATGAGACGAAAAAAAATAAAACAAACGGATGTAACTCATGAACAATAAAATATTTGCCATAATCATTGAAGATGAACAACCAGCCCGTGATTTGCTGAAAGCTTATTTGCAGTCTCACGACGAAATAGAACTGGTGGCTGAATGTGAAAACGGCTTTGAAGGC
>JALTUB010000209.1 GCA_027047745.1 Sulfurimonas sp. | reverse complement strand
AAGTTTGGTGCAAAAGCACCGATGAAAACCTTATCTAAGGTTTTCAAATGGTTGTGTTACAACTGCTTTACGAGTTACAGTGTAAGGAACTAATGCCGCAGCACGAGCTCTTTTGATTACTACAGAAATCATATCTTGGTGGCGTTTACAGTTACCTGTTAAACGACGAGGCATGATTTTATATCTTTCTGAAAGTGAGAAACGAAGCGCTCCTACATCTTTATAGTCCATGAAGTCAACTTTTGCTTCACAGTATTTACAATATCTTTTTTTATATTTTCTTTTTTCTGGCATGTTATTTTCCTTATGTTATCTATTTCTAAAATGGAATTTCGTCTTCATCAATATCAATCACTGGTACAGAGTTAGAACTTGGCATTTCACGGCTTTGCGTTTGTGCTTGGTTGTAGCTTGGTTGTTGTGCTTGTTCTTGATAACTCTGTTGCTGTTGCTGCTGTTGTGCTGGTTGCTGATAACTTTGTTGCTGACCTTGAACAGGTGCATTATAGTTATTTTGTCCATTACTTGGTGCTTGGTTATTGTTGTAACCACCACCTTGGCTATCCCCTTTAGAGTCTAGCATTTGCATAGTTGCAACTGTTACAGAGTGTTTTGAGCGTTTTTGTCCATTTTGGTCTACCCATGAATCAAGTTTCAATCTTCCTTCTACAAGGATTTTGCTTCCTTTACGAAGATATTGGTTAGCAACTTCAGCACTTCTACCAAAAAAGGTAATATCTACAAAACATACTTCCTCTTTTTTTTCACCATTTTGAGTGAATTTGTGGCTTGTTGCGATAGCAGTATTTGCTATACCCATACCAGCCTGAGAGTATCTAAGTTCTATATCTCGCGTTAGGTTACCAACTAAAATAATTTTATTGAACATGAATTTTCCTTCAATTTTTAGCTTACGCTAATTACTCTGCTGCTGCTTCAGTTGCTACTGGAGCTTCTTCAACTACTGGTGTTTCAACTTTTGCTGGAACTTCAGATGCTTTTTTAGCTTTTTCAACTTGAGCATTAAATGCAGCTTTCTCACGATTTGAATCGTATTTGATTGTTACAAAACGAAGTAAGTCTTCGTTGATACGGAAGCGTCTTTCGATTTCAGAGATTGCAGCTGGTGCAATAGTGTAATAAATAACATAGTAATAACCACGCTCATTTTTCTCAATAGGGTATGCTAATTTTCTCATTCCCATTGCGTTTGTTGCAGCGATTTCGCCACCGTTTGAAGTGATAACTTCTTCGACAGCTTTAACACTAGCTTGGATTTCTTCTGCTGTAAATGTAGGTTTTACAATTACAAGGTTTTCGTAGTTTCTCATATAGTATGATCTCCTCTTGGTATTTGCCTCTCGGCGTTTGTTTCCCCTTTGGATCTAAATATAGTGTCACAATGACATTACAAAGAGAAAGGAACTCGCGATTATA
>JALTUB010000208.1 GCA_027047745.1 Sulfurimonas sp. | reverse complement strand
GGAGTAGATATTCCTTTAGCTATTTTCAACAAAAAAACAGAAGAAAAACGCATAGCATCTCTAAAAGCAAAACAGAATGAATATCTTATAAAAAATCAACAAATAAGAGTTTCACATAAGCTTATGCGTATAAACTCTGAACTGAAAATTTTACAAAAGGTTCTTACCTCTACTAAAAAACTTTATGCTTCACAAAAGGAACTTTTAGGGATGTATGAAGATGGTTATAAGATAGCAAATATCAATCTTATTGAGTTGCAAAACATCAAAAATAAGATGATTAAAACAAGAGAAACGGAAATCTCTTTACAAACTAAAATAGATACAAACATAGTTATTTACAACTATGAAACTGGAGAATACAATGAATAAACTACTACTTATAGCATTACTTAGTGGAGTTCTTTTTGCAGACAATACAAAACTGCCAATAGAAAAAACACAAATGCACACTTTCAAAAAATCAGTCGCACTCAATGCCAAAGTGATACAACTCTCAAATGCACAGCAGTCTATCACTTCACTTGTAAGTGGTCATCTGGAAAAATACTTTGTTAAACCTGCACAAGATGTGAAGAAAGGAGACAAGATTGCACTTATTGAGTCTATAGAAGTTTCTAAGATGAGTGCTAATTATATCGCACTTAAAAAGCAGTTGGTGTCTGTTTCAAAAAATTATAATTCTATAAAAAAGCTTTATGAAAAAGGTATGACCTCTATGCAAAAGCTTAACGAAGAAGCTATAAAAAAGAGTGAAATATCTGCAAAACTCAATGCTTTGCGTTCACAACTTACTACACTCGGTATAAATACAAAAAGCCTAAAAAAAGCAACAGCAAATTTTTATTTACTATCTCACAGTAGTGGTCGTGTTGCTGCACTTTTAAAACCTTTGCACTCTTCTGTAAACACAAATGAAGGGATTGCCTCTATTGTGAAAAATCAAGCCTATTATGTAAAATCCTATCTTCCGATAGAGTATGCAACAAAGGTGCGTTTAGGGGATAAAATCCTTATCAATTATGCAGGTAAAGAGATAGTAACAAATGT
Source organism: Sulfurimonas sp. (assembly GCA_027047745.1). Classification (GTDB taxonomy): domain Bacteria; phylum Campylobacterota; class Campylobacteria; order Campylobacterales; family Sulfurimonadaceae; genus Sulfurimonas. Next base: position 4,249 of record JALTUB010000208.1, on the reverse strand, counting down.
AACGCAAATTATGCCTAAGTTAGATGAAAAAACTCAAAGAGTGATTGTCCTATCGAGTATAAATCAAAAAGTAAAAAACCTTTTTACTAATCTATATGTAAAATCAACACTCTATTTTGGTGATGCAAAAGAGTATATCGCCATCAAAAAATCTGCACTCTCGTTTTTTAACAATGAGTGGGTAGTATTTGTTCCATCGAAAGAAAAAGAAGATGGTGAAGAAGAGGTGGCATATGTACCACAGGTGATTGAGATAATCGCACAAGATGATAAATATATAGGTGTTAAAGGCTTAAAACTTGCAGAAAAATATGTGAGTGGTGAGAGTTATTATGTCAAATCAGCACTACTAAAATCATCTTTGGGCGATGGGGATTAAGCATGTTAGATAAGATTATAGAGCTTTCGCTCAAATATAAAATTTTAGTGCTTGTTGCTTTTATCGCTATTAGTGCTTTTGGTTACAGAGCATACACAGAGATACCAATCGATGCTTTTCCTGACATCACTCCTAAACAGGTAGTTATCTATACAGAGAGTCCAGGAAACTCGGCTGAAGATATAGAAAAGCTCATCACCTATCCGATAGAGTCGGCAGTTTCAGGGATGGCAGGGGTGAAACTTATCATGTCCAACTCTATTTTTGGTCTCAGTTATGTTTCTGTATTTTTTAAGGATGATATGGATATATATTTCTTACGACAACTTGTCTCTGAGCGATTATCCAATGTTGATATACCAAAAGGATGGGGTAAGCCTACTGTTGGACCAAATACTACAGGGCTTGGGCAGGTTTTTTGGTATCAAGTAAAAGACACAACAGGTAAATATTCACTTCAAGAGCTTAAAGAGATGCAAAAGTACATCGTTACACCTCTGTTTAAAAGTGTGAGTGGAGTAGAAGATGTTATAGGCTGGGGTGGTTATGAAAAACAGTATAATGTTTTGATAGATACTAAAAAACTGCAAGATTTTGGTATCACTTATGATGATATTATCAAAGCCTTGCAAAAATCAAATCAAGCAGCAGGTGGGCAGTACCTAGAGTTTAACCGTGAACAGTATCTTATCCGTGGTGCAGGACTCTATAAAACACTTGATGATATTCGCAATACAGTTGTCAAACCGAGTCTTGGACAGGCTATCACTATCGGGGATGTTGCAAAAGTCATGCAGGGTGTTAGCCCAAGGTTTGGAGCTGTAAGCATAGATGGTAAAGAAGCTGTTATGGGGATGGTTCTTCAAAGAACTGCCACAAATGCTGCAAAAGTTGTAGAAAACATCAAAAAAAAGATACAAACAGTAAACTCTGCACTGCCTGAGGGTGTAAAAATAGCAACGATTTATGATAGAACTATCATCACTCACAAAGCAGTAAGTACGATGACATCAGCACTTTTAAGTGGTGTAGTTTTAGTGGCTATCGTCTTGTTTTTGTTCTTGTTTGAGTTCAGAAGTGCTTTTATTGTTATTTTATCTCTCCCTCTTTCACTGCTTATTGCCTTTTTGTTGATGGATTATTACAATCTCTCGGCAAATCTTATGAGTTTAAGTGGTTTGGCTATTGCTGTGGGTATGATAGTAGATGGTACGATAGTTATAGTAGAAAACAGTTTTAGAAAACTCCATGATAATCCAAAAGGAGATAAGTTACAGATAGTAAGTGAAGCAGCAAAAGAGGTTGCTATGCCTGTTACTTTTGCAGTGCTTATTATCGCGGCAGTATTTATTCCCTTACTTTCGCTTGATGGTTTAGCTGGAAAACTTTATGCTCCTATGGCATTAAATATCGTTTTTGTTATGCTTGGTTCATTACTTGTAGCACTTGTCTTAGTTCCAGTGCTTATTTTGATGCTTTTAAAACCAACAAATTCTGCTGAAAATATTGTCATGAGAGGTATCAAAAAAGTCTATACGCCTGTACTCCTTACTTCATTAGAAAACAGTAAAAAGATTTTAGCTATTGTAAGTGTGGTTTTTGTGGTTTTAGCGTATATGCTTACGCAACAAGGACGAGAGTTCTTACCTTCGCTCAATGAAGAATCTATCATGTATAGGGTTGTAGCCATCCCTGGTACGGCATTGACACAGTCTGTTGGTGTTTCTAAAGATATAGAAAAGTATATACTCAAAAACTACTCCAAAGATGTTGATTCGGTACTGAGCATGATAGCGAGAAGTGAAAAAGGTGAGACGGCACAACCAAACTATATGGAGGTGCTTGTTTCACTAAAACCAAATGTTCAAGATTTGCCAGCACTTACAAAAAAGATGAATGAAGACCTAGAGCATAGATTTGAATTTGTACAGTTTATCCCTACGCAACCTATTGCCATGCGTATAGAGGAGTTGCTTGAGGGAGTCAAAGCAGAACTCGCTATCAAAATTTATGGAGATAATCAAAAAGAGCTTGATAAAATCGCCAAAGATATTCAAAACAGTATTAAAAATGTAGATGGATTGGAGCGAATGGAAGTAGAATCTCAACTAGGTCAAGCTCAGATTAAGATTGAGCCTGATTATCTCTCTCTTGCTAGATATGGCATTAGTGTTACAGAGGTTATGCAGGTTATTCGTAATGGTGTCGGTGAAGAGGGAATTACGCAAAAGATAGAGGGCATAAAAAGATTTGCTATAGTTGCGAAAATCAAAGGAGCAAAAAAAGATATAGAAGCCATTAAAAATGTAACACTTCGTTCAAGTAACGGTAATATTGTAAGACTCAAAGATGTGTGTAGTATAAAAATAGTGCAAGGTGCTTCTTTTATAAAAAGAGAAAATCTCAGTCGTTATATGGTTGTTTCTATGGATGTAGAGGGACGAGATACTGCCTCATTTGTCGCCCAAGCTGACAAGCTTATAAAAGAAAAAGTGAAGATGCCAGCAGGATACTATATAGGTTGGGCAGGTGACTTTAAAAATATGCAAGAGGCAACAAATAAGCTCATGATAATTATCCCCGTGACACTACTTTTAGTGATTTTACTCCTTTATACGGCATTTAACTCTTTGAAAAAGTCGATGATTATCCTTTTAAATGTTCCTTTTGGTTTTATTGGTGGCATAGTTGCTCTTTTAGTCAGTGGTATTTATCTCTCTGTATCGGCGATTATTGGATTTTTAGCCATATTTGCTATTGCGATACTTAACGGTATCGTTCTTGTAAGCTTTATAGATGAACTACGAGCTAAATTTCCTGATGTAGATTTGAAAATAGTCTTAAAAGATGCAACACTACTGCGTTTAAGACCAGTTCTCATGACAGCATTTACAACACTCTTTGGGATACTACCACTGCTCTATGCAACAGGTGTAGGGAGTGAGATACAATACCCTTTAGCAGTTGTTATCACAGGTGGAATTATCAGTTCAACATTTTTAACGCTTTTGATACTACCAGCAACATATCTGTTGTTTTATAAAAAATAAGGAGAATAAAAAGAGAGAAAGAGATTATATAGATATAAATATTTAAAAAATGGCTTTTGAGAGTCGTCCACTTATGTAAATAGGATTATTTCTAGTGTCTAAAACTGCATAAACAAAGACGGTCTCTTTGTCATATTTGTAATAGATTGCATAAGGAAAGCGTTTTGATAATAGACGATAGTAAGTCTCAATCTTAATATGAACACCGCAATATATTCGTAATGATTGTAAGCACCAAGTAAACAGAATCAATATTAAAGTGTCTAGTTTCACCACATTATAGTTGCCAAGTTCCATAGATAAAAGCGATAACTCAATAACATAAACGGGGTAGTTACTTAGCTCCTCCTAGATTTTTATCCCAATCATATCCATAAGTTACATCTTTTTTAATAACTGGGTGTGTTCTTACAGCTTGTTCTCAATGATGCCTTAAGCAAGTATCCTAAACCAGAGATTCTAAACACAGATCAAGGTTCACAATACACGGCAAAAGAGCATATTGATATACTGCTTAAAAATGGCATCTCTATCTCTATGGATGCAAAAGGAAGAAGTATAGATAATATTGTTATTGAAAGGTTTTGGAGAAGTCTTAAATACGATAATGTCTCTCCATCATCTTACTCAAATATTAAGAAGGATAGAACAGGGATTGACGAATATATCAATACTTACAATACAGAGAGGTTACATTCAGCACTAGATTATTTAACACCTGATGAAGCTTATTACAAAGGTGCTAATAATAAATGCTTTGATGCTAAAAGTGTGTTACTTGGGGTAGCATAAGAGGTGGAATAAAAAGAAAATTTGGATT
>JALTUB010000207.1 GCA_027047745.1 Sulfurimonas sp. | reverse complement strand
CTATTGTCCCTTTCCTTCCAATACACACACTATCACCATCATATAAGAAATCATTTACAGATAACATATAACCACCTGTACCATAGACAGGTATATCCCCATCAGACAAATGCTTATAATCTTTACCGCTACCAATTGTGAGAACTTGTCCTATTTGTTTTTCTTCCCACTTCCCACTAAACTCACCAAATCTCAACTCAGGCACTTTACATGTAACACCCATCACAAAGCCTAAAATGGTGTAGCGATATTAAGTTCGCTACAAAATGAAGCTATCGTTGCATTGGTAGCCTTTATCTCATCTTCCAAAGCTTTTAGCTCACTTGAGACCGCATCCAAATCTATCGGCTCTTCTTCTTCAAAAGTATCGACATAACGGGGAATATTTAAGTTGTAATCATTCTCTTTTATCTCCTCAAGTGTTGCCAAATGAGAGTATTTATCTATACTTTTTCGTTCTTTAAAAGTGCTAATGATTTTGTCAATGTTCTCATCTGTGAGCTGATTTTGATTTTTCACTTTAAGAAATTCATTTGAAGCATCTATAAAAAGTACATGCTCACTATCTTCACGACACTTTTTAAAGACCAATATACATGTAGGGATTGATGTGCCATAAAAGATATTTGCAGGTAGCCCAATGACGGCATCAAGATAGTTTCTATCTTCTATAAGGTATCTTCTTATATGCCCCTCTGCCGCCGCGCGAAACAAAACTCCGTGAGGAAGAACAACCGCCATAGTACCATTGTCATCAAGCTGATAAATCATATGTTGCACAAACGCATAATCGGCTTTACTTTTTGGTGCTAGCTTTCCATACTGTGAAAACCTGTCATCACTCATCAAAAGAGGATTTGCCGACCAGTGAGCTGAAAAAGGAGGATTTGCTACGATTGCCTCAAAGCGTTTGTCTAAATGCTGTGGATTTTCAAGGGTATCTTCTTGCTTGATGTCAAATTTTCGGTAGTGAACATCGTGCATTATCATATTCATCCGTGCAAGATTGTAGGTAGTACGGTTTAGCTCTTGCCCGTAGAAGTTACTTACATCTTCAACCTCTTTGGCTACGCGTAAAAGCAATGAACCACTGCCACATGTAGGGTCATAAACAGATTTTAGCTTTGCTTTTTTGTTTGTTACGATTTTAGCAAGGATTTTACTTACCTGTTGTGGGGTATAAAACTCTCCTGCCTTTTTTCCTGCACCACTTGCAAACTGAGCTATGAGGTACTCATAGGCATCCCCAAGTACATCTCTGTCGTGGTTTTTTAGCTCAAAGTCAATCTTATCAAGATGAGACAATACTTTTGAGATAAGCGTGTTTTTTGCCTCTTCACTTTTACCGAGCTTTGTACTTGCAAGGTCTAAGTCTTCAAACAAGTGTTCAAAATCATCTTCGCTCTCATGCCCCATTGTACTTTGTTCTATACTTCTAAGTA
>JALTUB010000206.1 GCA_027047745.1 Sulfurimonas sp. | reverse complement strand
TTATTTATACAAGGACATTCTTTCATTTGTCAACATACAAAAGCCTGAAATCTTAGAAAAATTGGTTCAGGCATTAGCATTGCAAATTGGTAGTGAAGTAAATTATTCTGAATTGGCACAGATAGTAGATGCTGATAAAAATACTGTTAGCAAATATATTGACATTTTACAAAAAGGATATATCATATTTAAGTTAGGTAGTTTTAGCCGTAATCTTCGAAATGAAATAAAAAAGAATAAAAAAATATACTTTTATGATAATGGAATTCGTAATATGGTTATCGGAAATTTTAATCCTCTCGAATTAAGGACAGATAAAGGTACATTGTGGGAAAACTTTTTGATTTCAGAAAGAGTAAAGCAAATTGAATATAAACAAAGTCTTGCACATATATATTTTTGGAGAACCAGACAACAACAAGAAGTAGATTTTGTAGAAGAAAATAGCGGAAAAATTTACGGATATGAATTTAAATGGAATAATAGGAAAAAAGTCAAATTACCTAAAACATTTATAGAAACATATAATGCTGAAAGCAAAGTTATTGACAGGAAAAACTTTAGAGAATTTGTGATAATATAAAAAGCCAGCGCCCAACAATGGCTCATAGTGCATGCCGCAAATCATTGTAAACATGACAATTAAACATTAAATGAAGTTACTGGAAAATAGAAAAATATAACTTTGAAACTGCGGCACGCACCATAGCCCAAACCGTTGTGGGGCATATAGACGAAGCAAATGTAGAAGTAATGATTGTAAAGCCTGAAAATAAAAAACAGAGGGAATTTAAAGGTGCATCATTCGATGTATTAGCTTCAGGCGACAAGTCAATGGTTACTAAAATGAATTATAGAATTGGTGATAATGTTCCATTACATTCTCATCCAAATGAACAAAGTAGATATGTTATTTCAGGAGAATTAAAGTACTCCCTATTCTTCAGACCACGAATCGACTTTTCTTAGTTGAATTTATAACTACTATTTGTATTGTTATTGCTGTTAATATCGGGTAATAACTCGCAGAGTTATTCTCGATATTAATAGCATTCTTTCTTTGCTCTTTTTTCTTTTCGTTCATGGCTTATGATGCTTTTTTGTATTGGTATAACTCTACCGGACGCCTTCTCCCAATGCCCTGATGAGTTTTCTGGTGATTGTAATATTTAAAGAATCCTTTCAGTCCTTTATACAATTCTATTCCGTCTTCTGCCGGATTCAAATATACGTAATCTTGTTTTACGGTTCGCCATAACCGTTCAATGAGTATATTATCCAGGGCTCTTCCCTTGCTGTCCATACTGATCTTGATATTGTTTCCCCGTAAGCCCTCGACCAACTACAAGTCTAGAAACAACTAAAAATTGTTATCGTTGGGTTCCAGATTTAGGTTCTGAGGAAAGAGTTCGTAAAGTTTGTTGGCTTTATGGTCGGCAATCTGGCTCAGGAC
>JALTUB010000205.1 GCA_027047745.1 Sulfurimonas sp. | reverse complement strand
ATTGCAGGAATTATATTGATGCGTTTGTTTTCAACTAGTAACTTGATAAAATTATTTATCCTTTTTGAACCAGCTTCTTTAACTGCATCCAATAAAATCTTTGATTTATCATTTACATCTACATTTGGATTATCAATAATGCTTACAAACTTATCATTTTTAAATGACTCTGCCAATGCAGAAAAAATAGTTGTCATTGTTTGCATAGACTCTAAATCAGAACCATACTTCAAAGCTTTAATGTATCTTTTTGCTATTAACTCTTCCATACTATGCCACCTTCTTCAATAGAACATTTGCCATAGCTTCTTTATCAAAGTTTTTAGAACTCTGTTTTAATGTCTCTTCCATTATATCTTCAACAACAGATCTAATCATACTTCTTTGATCAAACTCTACTAAAGAAGCTTGATGTTTTCCAAGTAACTCTAAGTCTACATCACATTGCAACATGATTTTATCGTTGATAATTTTATTTTCTTTCTTTGAAATTGCATCTAATTCTTTGGCAAATTTTTCAGCTTCAGAAATCTTCGTTAATGCATCTTTTTTAAGAGAAATAGATTCGTTAAGTTTATCTTGGACTCTTTTCAAGTCATCAGCTATAGCTTGACTTCTTGAACTAAAAAAATTCTTTACTGGCTCTGCCACTAAATACCAAATCAAACCTGCAAAAATAATAAAGTTCACACTTCTTTGAACAATATCACTAGCTGCATGTTCTGCTTCAGATGCTAATGCATATGTTGATATCATTAGCAATATTACTAAAATTCTACTCACACAACATCCTTATATTTGATTAAGTTTAGCTTCAACAGCTTTTTTAAACAATGGAACATCTGACATCAAGTCTTTTGTTAACTGTTCTTTAGATTTTGCAAGTGATTGCTCAAATTCTAAATATTCTTGTGCAAGTTCAGCACGCTTTGCCTCTAATTTACTCTCTGCCAATTCCTTAGCATCTGCAATAACTTTTTCTCTTAGGGCCGCAGCATCAAGTTTAGCATTCATAATTATTGTTTCAGCTTTTGTGTTTAACTCGTCAATTTCGTTATCATTAGAACCAACCTTATCTAGGTCCTTTTTAATATCTTCATCTCGTTTATTCATAAAACTAAATAATGGATTATACAGCCAACTATTTAAAACGGCTATAAGCGAAAGAAACACAACAAATGTAGCCAAAAGTAGTATCGGGTTTATATCTAACATAGCACCTCCTAAAAGTTGCGTGATTATACTACTTTTAAATTGAAAGGATAGTTAAAGTATCTAAAAAAAGGAAAGAATTTTTAATTTTATGAAAATATGTATAGTTTAGGAGAACCAATTTAGCATATTTTGTATTTGAGACTCATCTTCAAACTCAACTATAAGCTTGTTGTTACTAATCTTTGATTTAAACCCTAAGTCATAAAATTTTTCTTGTAGATTTGAAAAGTTATACTGTTTTGGT
>JALTUB010000204.1 GCA_027047745.1 Sulfurimonas sp. | reverse complement strand
CAGCAATGTCTTTATTTGAGAGAACAAGGCTTTAACCTACTTTCAAATCCCCATTTGATATAATATCACCTCTCAAACTCCTTTGTATAAAGGGTTTGAAGCTATTTTTTACTCTAAAAAACCATCACTGTTTGGGTTTGCTCGTGTACCTTTTTCTCTGGTTTTTCTCGATAATTTTCTATAATTTTCATCTGTTTATACTGCTCTTCTGTGATTCTTAACACTCTTATAGAGCCATTTACTGGTGCAAACTGTTCAACTTTTCTCATGTATTTCTCTGCAATGCTTAAACTTCTGCAAAATCTTATGTAAACCGAGTATTGAAACATTATAAATCCTAAATCCAAAAGTTTACCTCTAAAATCACGATATTTTTTCAAATCTGCCTTTGTTTGGGTCGGCATATCAAACATTACAAATAAAATCATTTTTCTGTACCCACTTATTGCATCTTTTATATTTGTCATCTACTGAACCATTGTAAATATCTCTATATCTTCCCGTTTGTTTAAACAAAAAGATTGATAAGAGGAAACTATATTTTTTATAGCTTCATTTACTGAACTGTTTTGATTCTTAGAGTTTTTTACTTTAGCATAGAGTAAAGCCACTAAATCTTGTCTATTATGAAAATCCACTTTACTTTTTTTACTAATATTTTCTAAAACATATTTATCTACTATGGGTCTAAATGGCTCTATGAGGTCATCAGCTAAGTTAAAACCGTTTAACTCGCTGGAGTGCCACATACCAAAAGATGGGTTTAAACCGTAAGTTATGATATGCCTTGCTATGGAACTTCGCATGATGCTGTAGCCATAATTGAGGGCTATATTTCTAGCATCTTCTATATTGGTGCGACAAAAATCTTTTCCAAAGAGTTCTCTAAAATAGTAAGCTGCACCAACTGCCTCAACATTTCCCCTATCGCCTGAGTTTATCTTTTTTAGAAGATAGTAGAGATAATCATCATCTTTTATGGTGTTTAAAACATCCCCTTGGTTAAGTATTTTAGCATAGACAACATCTCTCCAAAGACGATTTAGTCTTGGCTTTTTTATGCTAACTTGTGCTTTTTGAATTTTGGTAGTTCTACTGTTTTTATAAAGACCTATACTTATAGCCGATGGGGTAAATTTATCATCTATAAACACCACCGATATATTTGCTTTTGCCATGTTTGAGAGAAGTGCTGAAGTTATAGTTGTCTGTTGATTCTCTATCATCACTATATCTATATCATCTAGTGAAATTATAGTTGTACTAGATTCATTTTTCACACTCATAGAGTTATGCTGATAACTAAGGTAAGATTTTGTTTTTATGAAAATTTGTTTAAATGACATGAAAGCATCCCGAATTCAAGATAAATCTTGTGAGGCTCGGGAAAACACCTCTTGCTTTAACCAAAATTTTCAAATCCCCATTTGATATGTTGTTTGAAGCAAGGGGATTATATGATTCTTTGTATATCATATTGCTTAAACCTCTGTAATATTTCCGAAAAAATCTATTTTTACTTTTGAGATGATTGTTGTTTTGTTTGGGGTTTTGTTATCCTCTTTCGACTCTTTTGTTCCACCTTTTTTTATAAAACTATTAAGATTTATATTTTTTATAGAAATTTTATTATTTGTTCCAGCTATTAATCCACCACCATTAAAAACAAAATACTCTTGTTTCCCCTCTTTTATATTATCAACTTTAATAATCTCATTTTTATATAGTGTCATATCACTTTTTTTGCCATCTAATTCTGATATAAATTTATCATTTACTTTTGTACTTACATCATTAGCAATAGAACTAAAATAGTTCAATCCAACTGCTTGACCTCTTTTTTGAGTATTGAACAACTCCACATTTAAAGTAGATTCATTTGCTTTTATCACAAAAGGTTCTTTCTCTTTTATAGCCTTTTTAAAGTTACTTAATGACAATCTTTCTATCTTTTGATTCTCTCTGTGAGGAAAGAGAATCGCATCTGCTTTGGTTTCGCTTATCTTAGAGTTATAAAGCTTCAAAGATTTAACAATCTGTCTTTTACCATTTTTAACTACAAAACTACATTTCAAATCTTTAAGCTTTGATTCTAAAATCTTTTTCTCTTGATTGAGTGGTTTTATAAGTTCAGTTACACCAGCATTAAATTCTTTTTGCTCTTTAGAACTTTTTTTAGTTTTTTCAAGATTTTTTATCTCACTCTCTTTAGATTCTATTTTTTTTCTTATCTCTAGAAGTTCCTCAGCATAAATCTCTATCGCTCTTATAATCTTCTTTTGTTTTTGTGGGTCTAGTCTGATTTGTATAGATTCTATCTCTTTTTTAACTTCTTCATCACTTCTAGGTTTTGGAAATCCTCCCATTATTTTTATGAGAAGTCCACTATCTATACTCACCTTTTGCATCTCAGCTAGAATCTCTTTAGCAGAACTTTTAGGGTCTTTTGTCACATAAAGCTTTAGATTTCCATCTTTAAAACCTTTCATATTTGTTTTTCTCTTGTTGTAAGGGCAAACTAAAAAGCTATTTGATTCGTACCTTTGCACTAAGTTTTTAAGATACTCTACAACATTTACCCCATCTACAGAGTGAGGTAGAGAGTTTGTTAGTCTCTCTTTTAGGGCTTTGTTTTTGTATTTATTCTCTTTTTTTGTAAAATAACCATGAAGTGTATTGATAGCACCATTTGAACATAAGGCTACACTAAAAGCATCTAAAGTATGATGATAGTTCGTGTTTCTATCTTTTTTATCATCTTCATTTTTGGGCATTACATGATTTATACCCCACATATATTTGAGTTCGCTTATAGCTCTACCACTCACACTAAATATATGTCTATTTTCATCTTTTGCATAGAGATTCTCTTTTGGATACAAGTAATGATTTAAGTATTTTTGTATCGTTCTTGTAGCTGAACGGGTATCGTTAAGATAAGAATCTAGCCATTGTTCTTTGTTCATAGCAGAATCTATAATATCTTCTTTTGTTAGCCAATCTTTTTTGTTAAAAGCCATATATGTTTTCTCGATTCTACCCTTGAAGTTTTCCCATTCCCCAATAGATTTTAGATAATCAACTGGATGCTGTGAGCCTTTTTCTTGGTTATATTTTTTCTTTACTAGAATCTTATTTTTATAGGAGTTTATCCAGATTACCGACCTTGGTATAAAATGCTCAACCTCCGTTTCATTCTCATCAAAAGCTTCATCTTCTGTTATGTTTTTACCAGAATACAAACATTCACAATCTTGTTCAAGAAAAAGTTTCGCTCTCTCTATATTTTTAGGAGATTCTTTAATCTCATGATTTTTTAAAAATATAACAGCTTTATTGTTTTTTGCTCTATCTTTGGCTTGATTTTTATCTATTTTCTCTTTTTCTGTTTTAGAGTTCATTTCTTTAGCAGTCTCAATTCGTATCTCATCAATACGACCATATTTAGAGATAATCTCATTTATAAGTTTTCTTAAAATCGAAATTACCCTTTTTACTTTTGGCGATATCATCGGTTGATAAAAAAGATGTTTACTCTCAAAATAGCTTATATTTTTTTGAAGCCACTCTATATCTGCTTTTGTAGGCTCTAAAGGTGGGAGATAATCATAAGTTGGCATATTGAGATATTTTGAGTAGTAGCCTAGTGATTCTAAGGCTTCGTGATGTGTTTTAGAATCTCTATTCATAAGCTCTAAAACTTCATTTGTAAACTTTAGTGAAAAAGATGCAAAACCATCCATATTTTCTAAGTTTGCCATAGATTCAACAAACGCATCATCAAAATTTAATTCATACTTGTCTATGTGCTTTTGAATATGCTCTTTTCTTGAACTATAATTTTTGTAATAGTAAAGCTCTAAAAGAATCTCATTATAAAACTCATTATCTTTATCTTGAAAATCTACTTCATATTGGTTTAGAATCTCTAGTATATTTCTATGTGCTTTTATATCTAAAACTATTTGACTAGATTTTTCAGGAATATTTAGTTTTAAGTTTTTAAAACCTGATGATTTAAAAATATTTGTTGCACTTATATCATTTGATGATGGTCTATTTATCCAAAAATCTACAATAGAATCTTTTTCATCTTTTGTAAAAACTTTAACTTCACCTGTTTTTTTATCTGCTTTTACACCATAGTTGTCAATCGCTTGTCTTAAAGTTCTCTCTATATTTCGTACATTTGCCAATGGTACTTTTTTTTGTGAACCTTTAGGGTGAAACTCATCGTAAAATGAACAATACTCTACCATTCCTTCAAAACTTTTTAAGGCTCTTTGGTAAAAAGGGGTATTGACCAAACTCTCATCTATTAGCTCTTCTATGAAGTTTTGAGCCTTATCTTTTGAGTTAAATATATTTGTATTATTTGCTTGTGAATTTACTAGATTTATAAACTCTTCTATGTGCATTTTTCTATCTAAAGAGTTTTTATAATCATCTTTTTTATTACGGATAGGGAGATTTTGAAATTGGCTCTCCAACTCTTTCTTGTGTTGTGTTAAAACCATAGAGGGGAGTAGATAGCTTTTTTCTTCATACTCTTTTGTATTTTGTGTCACTGCTTCATTTATAACACCATCTTCATTTGAGATAGAGAACATATTGTTATAACCTCTGTCTGTAAGAATTGAGTAGGTGGAAAATATAAACTCATCTTTTGTAAGGGCTAAACCCTTAACTGCTTTTTCTCTGAGTTTGTAAACATCCTTATCCTGAATATTTAAAGAGTTCAGATACTGAGTAGGATTCTCTATAAAATCTTTTGTAGAAATATGGTAGTTTGTAAATAGTGTTCTAGCTTTTTTATTTCTAGCACTCTTTCTCTCATTTCGTCGCCTAGAACTTCGTGCTTCTCGCCTCTCTTCTGCACTATTTGGTTCTGAAAAAATAATACTGTTACTTATAAGTTCATGAAAAATTATCTCATTATTATTTTCATTTAATTCAAGTAAAGAAAAACCTATACTATTTGAACCTATATCTAAACCTAAAACTTTCTTTACATTAGAAACTATTTTCATTATCTATCTCATTATAAATTATTTTTATTTATTTTAGCTAAGAGTTCTTAACTTTCCTATGATTAGAAAGTCTATATTTTAAAATAGGGGTCAGTCAGGTAACAACTACAACTTTTATATCATATACTTAGTCTCTCAAGTTATAGTTATTTTCCTAATGCCAATCATTGCCTACCTTTATCTGCACACACCATCAACTTTTTTACCAGAGTGGGATGAGGGAAATATCGTTGTGGATTTAGTCCTACCAACCGATATTACATTGGAACAATCACAAGAGGAGTTTGCTCAAATAGGAAAGATTATCTCCACTGTAAAAGATG
>JALTUB010000203.1 GCA_027047745.1 Sulfurimonas sp. | reverse complement strand
GTTGCACCATGAGCTAGTGAAACAGCATCTCCCAAAACAGCAAAGATACCCCCACCAACCATACCACCGATACCTATTGATACTGCTCCAAAAAGGGATATAGTTCTCAAGTTATTCTCCATAATGTAACCACATTCTTGATATTCTCACTACTTTATACATTTTACTCAATCTCGTACGCTTTGTCAAGTACGGCAGAATTTAACTTAGCATTAACCTAAGAGCAAAAGCAATTTTCTTATGATATAATCATAAAAAATATCATGGAGGTTTTAGTTTGAGTAAAGATGACATCATTTTAAAATTAAAAGAGATTAAACCTACATATGAAAAAGAGGGCTTGATACTTCTAGGACTCTTTGGGAGTTATGCAAAAAATACTCAAACTAAGTTTAGTGATATTGATCTTGCATATAGATTAGACTATGAAAAATTCTCTTCAAAGTATAAAGATGGATTTTCAAAAATTCTCAGAATTGATGATATAAAAAAAGAGTTGCAGTACATTTTCAAAACTCCTATAGATTTAGTTCCTGATAACAATCAATCCATATTAAAAGATTTAGTTCATGTCTAGTGGTCTTGAAAGAGTTCAAAAAATTCTTGAGAGGATTGAAGATATTGAATTTATTTTGAATGAGAATGATTTAAAAATCACCACTGCTATAGAAGACAAAATAATAAAACCTGCTATTAGGATGAATATCGTTCGTATCGCTGAACAATTTATAAAACTCAAAGATGATAATAGATTTATAATTCTTGAAAATTTCACAAGCGAAGATTTAAAAGGTATTGCTTCTGTAAGAAATTATATTGCACATGATTACGATAGCACAGATGACAATATAATTGAAGATGTTATCAGGTACAATCTTCCTGTTTTTAAAACTATTATTCAAGACTTAATAAACAAATAGCTATTTCCTAAGTATATGCAAATACTCAAAAGTTTTATCTGCTTTATGGTTTCTGTTTTCTGTTTTATCGGCTTTAAATCGTTGATACTCTTTTGTTTGTAAACTATACTCTCCATACTTTTGCATAATATTTTGGACATCATCCACACTCATCAAGCCTTCATTGTTGTAACTTAAAAATATATACTTAAATTGTGCATTTTTTATCAACTCTTCAAAACTCTTATGCACTTCATTTTTTTTACAATAGTCTGAACGATTGTACTCTCTTAGTCCTGTTTTACCTTTAGGCGTAAAGTCGTCATATTGGGCTATGGTGTTTAAAAGATGGTAATTAGAGCTATATTGCCTTTGATTGTAAGGTGGGTCTAAATATAAAATATCTCCACTTATCTCTTTGATGAGTTCATTACTATCTTTGTTAAAAACTTGATGAGTATTTTCATTTTTTAAAAAATGAGCTGGTTTTAAAATCAATTCTTTAGAGGCAGACTTTTTAAGATGTTTTAAAAACGCACCATACACAGAAGCTGTATTTGCCACTTTATCAGCACTCTCAATAAGTGAAGAGAGTAAAAAATAGTATAAATCATCTCCTATCTCTTTAGCCTGATACCACTCTTCTATTTGAACTCTCATGGTGTCTATCTTCTTACCATTTTCATCACTAAAATATTGTCGTCCACTCTCACTTCCTAGACAATAGTTTTGATATATAAAACCATTTTCAAGAAGTGGAAGACTATTGAGTGTTTCAATGTACTTTTCTTTATCCTCTATCTCTTCATGATTTTCAATATAGTTTTTATTCAGCACAAAACTATAATATTCCAAATCATTGGCAATAACTTGCTTCACATCCTTTTTAAAAGTACGACCAACTATCCCAGTCCCAGCAAACAAATCACAAAAAACTTTCTCAGACAAGTCATCACCAACAACTTTTTTCACCTCTTCTTCTATCCAAGATGAGAGTTTTAGTTTTGAGCCTATGTAGTTCACTTACTCACCTTTTCAAGAAACTGTATCTTTCCTATCAAAGATATATGCGTACATAGGAACATACACAAGTGTTAAAAGTGTTCCTACTAAAAGTCCACCGATAGCTACATCTGCTAGTGGGCTTAGGCGTTCAAGTCCTACTGCTTGTTCTAGGGCGATAGGTATCATCCCTGCGATAGTACCAAAAGCTGTCATCATGACAGGACGAAATCTTACACGAACTGCCTCTTGCGCACTCTCATAAGGGGACTTGCCTTTGGCTCTGTACTCTTGATAAAAGTCTATGAGTAAAACTGCATTTTTGATGATAATCCCAAAAAGGAGTAAAATCCCTAAGAGACTCGGCATACAACTTGGTTTATCAAAGAGTAACAGGCCCCATGACGCACCGATAAGCGAAAGTGGTAAGACGACAATCATGATAAATGCCATTCTCACTGATTTGTAAATCGCAATAAGTGCCATGACAAGGATGATAATACCAAATCCTATCGCTTTTCCCATACGGATAAAACTATCATGAATCTCTGCTATATCTCCTGTTTGTTCCATTTTAATATCGTCAATTTTTGCATTTTTAAGGGCTGCTAAAGTATCATCCGTCAACTGCGTTACAGGTCGTTTTGCACGGTAACCATTGACATCTAAAGAGTAAAGCAGTTTATCTCTCTCTATTTTTGCAAAGGTGAGATGTCGTTTTAGTTTAGCGATACTAGAGAGTGGTATCTCTCCTGATGGTGTTGTTATTGGCAGGAGTTTGAGTGTCTCTATATTTTTAGAAAATTTACCTTTAAGATAGAGTCTTACAAATTGTGTATTCATAGATTCTAGGTTTGCATTAAGTCCTATTATCTGTCCTTTTAGAGGGATTTGCATCGCTATTTGGTATGGTGTCACTCCATAGCTTAGGGCTTTGTTTTCATCTATATCAAGGATGATCTCACTAAAGTCTTTATCCCAACTTGTTGAAACGGAAGTGAGTCCGCGTACTTTTTGCATCGCTGTTTGCACTTCATGTGACTTTTGTGCTAGACCATCTACATATGGGGAACTCAGCCTTGTATCAACTGTGGCTTTGATGCTAGAGAGTGCTGTTGCTCCAAAGTTAAAAACATCATTTCGTTTAATGCCTTCTAAGTGTGAAAGCTTATCACGGATAATATTTTCAAGTTGCCAGATAGTTGCTTTTCTCTCAAAGCGATTGACTGCATTGATAGTGATAGTCGCTTCTGCTGGGAGATTTCCACTTCCAAGACTTAGCACTCCTGCTTCACTACCAAAAGCTACAGAACTCATTTTTACCCATTTTTGTTTATCAAGCCATTTTAAAACTGGAGCTATTTTTTTCTCTGCACTCTCAACGCTTTCATTGGAACTAAATGCAATCTGTGCTTTGATAATCCCTGTATCCATAGGAGGCATCGCATCTTTTCCGATAGTTGGCATAATGTTTTTGACACTCATAAGAAGTATCATGATAACACTGACACTTAACATCATACGACGAGCAAACCACCATGAACCGTTTGAAAATTTGATAATCCCAACATAAGGAGAAACCAATCTGCCTATCGTATTTTGATAGATAGTTTCAAAAATATTTTCTATTTTTGTTTTGCCTGTTCCATTTTTATAGAGCCATTTTGAAAGTAGTGGTATAAAAGTAATAGATAAAAACCAAGAGACTAAAAGTGCGATGATGAGCGTCTCAATAAGAGGTTTAAATATCTTCTCTGGAAATCCACCTACAAACATCAAAGGAAACAAAATAGCGATAGTAGCAATTGTTCCTGCAAAGATAGGACTTAGCACCTCTTTTGTTCCATGAGAGATAGCATCTTCTAGCTTTTCATGTCCTTGGTTTAGATGCCTTTCAATATTTTCAAGTACAACAACGGCATCATCGGTGAGCATTCCGAGAGCTAAGATAATCGCAGTATAGATAACGATATTTAACTCTCCACCTGTTAGCCAGATAATCGCCATAGTCGAGAAAAATACCATTGGAATAGAAAGCCCAGCGGCCACGATTGCACGAAAGTTTCCTAAAAATATCATGATAACGATAAGTGTGTAGATAACTGCATCCCGCAAGGCTTTAAGCATATCGCTATTGGCTTGTTCTATCAGGTCTCTTTGTGTATCTGATATTTCAAACTTGATATTTGGATACTTTTGTTCGAGTTTTTTCATCTGTGCTCTAGCTGCTTTTGAGACATCTAAAACGCTACCACCAGGTGCGCGTTGTACAGCTAAGGCAATAGCATCTTTCCCATTACCAATGTAGCCACTTGTTCGTTTTTTGTATGACCATTTTACATCTGCCACATCACTAAGTCTTACATTTGGCATGATTGGAAGCTGTTTTAGACGCTCAATATTGTCTCTTTCCCCATAAAAAGTTACGGTATAAAAGTTATCATCCCCTTTTACAAAACCGATTGGCATATCACGGTTAAGCGTATTGATAGATTTTGCAATTGTTTCAAAATTGACACCATATCTCTTTGCTTTAAAAGGATCAACTTCTATGTTTATAGCACTCTGATAACCACCAAATACCTCAACATTTCCTATGCCCTCTTGCGAAAGTAGCATTGGCTTGATAAAACTATCTGCTATTTTTCTAATGTCGGCTAGGTTGATATTGTCATTTTTGGGACTCAAAGCGATAACATCCACTGGCAGAGTAAAATCCCCTACTGTGTAGATGGCAGGATTTGTTCCAGCTGGAAGTTTTGCTTTTGCAATGCTTAGTGCGTTAGCAACATCAACAGCTGCGGAATTAAGTCCTTTTTTGTATCCAAAGTCTGCTTTTACTATGGAAAAACCAGCAACATTGACACTGCTTACATCTGTCACAAGTCCAAGACGAGAAATCTCTTGCTCTATTGGCTTTGAAACAGTTGAAGCTGCAACTTGAGCCGTTGCACCTGGTACTTGTGTGATGACAACAACCTCTGGAGGATTGGAATCTGGAAAGAGATTTTTAGGCAAAGTAACAAGAGCGATAATTCCCATGATAAAAAATGCCGCTATGATTGAGTAGAGCAGATAGGGTCGTTTATAGAAAAAATCAAACATGACTTACTCCTTTACTTTTAAAGCATAACCACTTAGGAGTTTGAGTAAAATATCTGGTTTAGCAACAACTATCTGCATACCTTCAAGATTTTGTGAAATAACAACACCCTGCTCTGCACTTTGGATAATATGTACCTCTTTTGGTTCTGCTTTCTTGCCTTTTACAACAAGTACATAGTTTTTTCCATTTCTGTTTAAGAGTGCATCAAAAGGCAAGAGTACCCCTTTGTTATGAAACACAACAACCTCAACTTCTACTCTATCACCACTCACAAGATTTTTCTCTCCCGTATAAACCTTATACTCCGATAAAGAGTGATAAGTAGTGTTAAGTGGTGTTGCATCGTAAGATTTTCCATCAAACTCTACCCCAAGAATAGGTAGATGGTTAGGAGTTCTTACCAAAAGATAAAAACCATTTTTAGAACTAATAGCTACAAGTGGTTTTCCTGGAGCACTTAAAGCACCACGATTTGCATAAGTTTTAGCGATAACACCATCTACTGGTGAAGTTATCGTTGCATACGAGAGGTTATTTTTTAGCTCTATGGCTTGTTGTTCTAAGCCGTTAAGTCTTGCTTGTGTGGCAGCTATATTTGTTATCTCTTTTTGAGACTCTTCTATGGAAGCACCTTGCACTTTGAGTAAATCTAGTGTTCTACTATGTGTTGCTTGTAAGTTTTTCAAAGCAACCTTTGTCGCTTGAATCTGCTCTTTGATACTTTGAAGTGAACTCTCTATATTTGTAGTATCAAGTTTTACAACAACGCTGTTTTTTGTAACATGTGTCCCACTTAGTTTTATACTTATAACTCTTGCTGCAATTCTAGCTGCTAATTTTACATCCTTATCATTATCCACCTCTGCTAAATATGGTAGGGTGAGTTTTACATCAGAGACCTTTGGAATCATTGTTTTTACAACTATTGGATAGACTTTTGCCTTAGGAAGTGCGGCATCAGATGCTCTTTTTTCTTTAATTTTCTTAACACCTGCTATACCAAGTCCTGCTATAACCAGTATAGCGATTATTATTTTTATATATTTACTCATTGTACTATCTCCTCTATATTATTTGCATATATAACAGCAAGCTCCATCATAGTTTGCCATTTCTCTGCCTTTGCTTGATACAGTTTTGCTTTTGCATCCACAACATCATCTTCATATCTTAGATACTCCTCTGTTGAGAGTCGTCCACTTTTATAGTTTACTTTTGCAATTTCTAGCAGTTTTTCTTTATTGTGTACGCTCTTATGAGACAACTTAATAGAATTATCAAGTAAAGGAAGAGAAGTTTGCAACATATTTTCCCTTGCACTTAACTCATCTCTTAGTTTTTCTAAGGAAATCTCATCTGCTCGTAACTCTATTTTTGATTTTGAGATTTCTTCATATTGCCCCATACTTAGTAGTGGTATATTTACTAGAACCCCTACATCTCCATATTTTTCATTGACATCTTGTGCATTATTATAGGCAGTTGCAGATGAAAAAGCGTAACTACCATGAGCTACAACAGTAGGATAAAGTTTCTCTTTTTCTATCCTCACTCCTATCCTTGAAGCTTTTACTTTCTCTTGCAAAGGTTGCAAAGAAGCGAGTTCTCCACTCTTTAGTTGTGAGGTTTCTTGCATCTGTATAGGATTATCAAGTCTAATCCCTGTAATAGCTTCGATAGAACTTATAAGTTTTTGCTTTTGCAAATCAATACTGTTTTTAGCAATACTTACTTGGTTGAGACTATCATTTATTTTATAGAGTGCTGATGCAGGAGAGCGACCATTATCAACTTTTATCTTTAAAGTTTTTTCAGTTTCTAAAAGCGATTGTTCTTTTATATCAAGTGACTTTTTAAGTGCTTGAAGATACTCTAAGTTAGCATTACTTCCTACGATTACGGCTTCATTTTGCAGTAAATTTATCCTCTTTTTTGATTGTGCACTCTTTTGCAATATTCTTGCTTTATCAGCAGTAGAGTATATAGATTTTACAAAGATAGGCATTGAAAAGTTTGCTCCACCTTTATAGATATTATAACTAAATGGTTGTGTTGATGAGTCTCTTACCAATCCTACAAGTGTATCTGGTGGAACAGGTACCATACCTGTAGGTGTTGAGTAGTTATCAAAAGTACCAAAAAGGTTGATAGTAGGATAGAGTTTAGCTCTTGCTTGTGATCTTGCAATTTTTGCTTTTTCTATCACCATCTCATCGGATTTTGTTTGTGAGTGATTTTTAAGGGCATCAAAAAGTTCCCCCATCGTTGTAGCACTCAGTATATAGGGTATACTAAGCGCAAGTAGTATTTTGTTCATCGTTTACCTCCAGCATTAATTTTATTTTTTGAAATATATAGTCCGAGATTTTTTCGATACTACATCCATCACAGGTATTGAGTCCATCCTCTATCTGTGAAGTAGCAACTCGCAGTGGTTTTGTTGTGATAAAAAGATTGATACTTCCAACTATCATGAAGTGTAGAACCATAGGTTCAACATTGTGAAAAATATTTTGCTCCTCTCCCTCTTGTAAGATTTTACTCAAAAGTCCAAAAAGCTGACGCATATTGGCAAACATCTCCTCTGGAAGATGCGTACCACTATCACTAAGCTCTCTTAAAAGCAAAGCTGGAAAATAGGGATGTTTTTCACAATAGTAAGCATAAGTTTTGATAAATGATTCCAAATCACCCAAGGGCGAAGGACAACATTTATCACTTGAGAGTATCTCCTGATAGATAGCATCTAAGACGGAACTCATCACTGCACTATAAAGGGCTGACTTGTTTTTAAAGTAGTAGTAAATCATAGCTTTATTCACATCACTCACTTTTGCTATCTCATCGATTGTGGTAGCATCGTACCCATTTTTTGAAAAAAGCAACATTGCATTTGTTATGATTTTCTCTTTTGTTGCTTTGGCATCTCTTCTATTCTTTGCCACTTCTCACTCCTTATTTGGTCTAATTTCTTTATTTTGATGAGCATATATCAAGATAGCTACAAAAACACCACCTTGAATGACACCAAGTATCGCCTCAGATGTTACTGCGATCATAGCATTTAAAGTTTGAGGTAGCCAATCCCCAGAGCCAAGTGTAGTAAAAGTTACGGCAGAAATATATACAGAAGTTATAAAGCTGTGATTGTGAATGTCTTGTAAGTTTTCAGGAGTAAGTTGAGCACTTAAATGAAAAAGTGAAAACACATCAAATATATAAAATACAGTTGCATAATAGATAATAGTCACAAGTGTAACTTCCAAATACAACAAAACAACTTGGATAAGCGCCATATTTACTTTATGTTTTGAGTGAGAAAAAATAAATATTGCACTGTCAAGTAAAAGAAATCGTCCCAACACAATATATATGATATTTGCAACTAAAATCTCATCTCTATATTGCGTAAAAAAAGCATTTTCACTGATATGAAGATACCACTCAAAAACGAGTGGTAATAAAATCATAGGAACAAGAAAAAATGCTAAATCTATATCTTTTATATAGCGATTTTCTCTCTCTAAAAAATTTATCATATTTACTGCCTTATTAGTTTATAACTAACTGATTAGTTAATTGTAGCAGAATGAAAATAAATCTATCCTAAAATCAACAAACCTTAGTGCTTTTTCCTGATGAAATTTCAACTTCTTCCTCTTTTTCTAATGTTTGTACTGCTTCATGAAGATGCTTAAGTAAAAGAGTAGCAAGGTCATAATCAAATCCCTCTTTGACAACAACTCTAAGTATAGAGACATCTTCACAGTTCTCGGCAAGCGTATAAGCAGGGACTTGCCAACCATGGTAACGCAGTTTATCAGAGATTTGATAGACATTAAAAGAGTATTTTCCTTTTAATTTAAATGCAAGGAGAGGCATACGAATATCGTTAATGATTGCCTCAAAGATACCTGTTTTTTCTAACTCTTGTCGTATAAAAAAGCTTACATCTAAACATGCTTGATGTACTTTTCTATAGCCTTCAGAACCTAAACGGATAAAATTATAATACTGTGCGATGATTTGTGAACCAGGGCGAGAAAAATTAAGTGCAAAAGTCGGCATATCTCCACCAAGATAATTTACATGAAAGATAAGTTCCTCAGGAAGTAGCGACCAGTCTTTCCATAAAGCCCAACCCACACCAGGAGCAACAAGACCAAATTTATGTCCTGAAACATTGATAGATTTTACCCATTTTAAGCGAAAATCCCACTCTAACTCAGGCTCTATAAAAGGCGCAATAAATCCACCACTTGCTGCATCAACATGGATAGGAATATCATAGCCTGTTTTTTGATTGTACTCTTCCATCAAGGCATCGAGGAGTTTGATATTTTGATACTCTCCTGTGTAAGTTGTGCCTAAAATCCCCAAAACACCGATAGTATTTTCATCACATAACTCTACAGCCTTATGAGGTTGAAACAAAAAGTTATCCTCTTTGCTCATAGGCACTACATTCATCTCAATATCCCAATAGACAAAAAATTTCTCCCAGCATACCTGTACATCACTACTCACAACCATATTGGGTTTAGTGGTATCTTTTCCCTCTGCTTTTCGTCTGTTTCGCCAGTTCCATTTCATAGCCATCCCACAAAGCATCGCTGCTTCACTCGAGCCAATAGTAGAACAACCACATGCCTCTTTATCATCATCAGTATGTCCATGAAAAAGGTCGGAGATGATGTTTACACATCGTTTCTCAATCTCTGCAGTTTGTGGGTATTCATCTTTATCTATCATGTTCTTGTCAAAAGTTTCACTCATAAGTTGTTGTGCTTCTGGCTCTATCCAAGTTGTGACAAATGTTGCAAGATTGAGACGAGAATTGCCATCGAGCATAAGTTCATCATGCACAAGTTGGTAAGCATCACGAGGTTTCATCTCTTCATTTGGCATATTAAATTTTGGAGCATGATTGGCTAAACCTCTGCCTCCATAGACAGGGTCATCCTCTTTTTCGGCGATAATTTCTTGATGTGTTCGTTTATGTAGCATGTGAAAGCTCCTGATTTTTTTGTATGATAGCATTTTTTGTTAAATATTTTCGTTATAATTCGCAAAAAAAGATAGAGTTGCTATGCATTATAAAAAGTTAGGACCATTCATCGCCCATGCCACAGAACATGGAAAAGTTTGTTATACCTCAAGAGAGCTAAGAAAATCGCTCTTTCACTCCAAAAGAGCCATCTCTTTATGGATAGCAAACCTTTTTATGATTGGCTCTTTTTTCTTTGCTTTTGCATCTTTTTTTTCTCTCTGGTTTGTCTCACTCTTCTCTTCTTTTAGTATTGGGGTACTCTATTTTATCGGTTCTATTTTCTTTACATCAGCAGCCTATTTGCAGTATCTCGAATCTATAAACTATGATATTTCACACCTACCACATCTCTATCATAAACATCCAGTTTGGTTTTGGTGGCGTTGGAGACCACTCAATATGGGCTATCTATCAAGTAGCACACAGTTTGTCGGAACACTTCTGTTTAATCTCTCAACTTTTAGTGCGATATTTTCTACCCTAAGTATAGAGACATTAAATCTATTGGTATGGATACCAAATATTTTAGGTTCTATTCTCTTTTTGACATCTTCATTTTTTGGCTATCTTGAAATCTATCATGACACCAAAATAAGAGTTTTTAGAAACATAACATGGTGGATAGTATGGATAAATATTTTAGGGTCAGTTTTTTTTATGATTTCTGCACTTTACAGTGCTTATACTCCTGAAGTCAATCAGTTTTCTCTTTATCTAGCAACACTAACAACCTTACTTGGTGCGATTTGCTTTTTTATCGCAGCGTTTCTACTTCGTTTTGAGAGGGTTTCATGATAAAATCTTGAAACTTTGTTGTAATCTCCTCAGATTGGATAAGTCCTTCTATAAATATTTTTCCATCAAGAACAAGTGTTGGGTCTTTTACCACACCTTTTTCTATCGCTTTTTGAGTAGAATATTCATAAGAGAACTGCAGTCTAAGAGGAAGATGTTTAACAGAACAGCTTAAGCGTTTTGAAAATTTATTGCATAGTGTTCTATCTCCATATAAAACTGCTTGAAAAAGTGGGCAGTCAATTTTGTCGATATTTAAAATCTCACCGTTACTTATTATATGACATATTCCACTCATATTACCTTCCTATATTTTTATTAACAACATCACTCCATGGCAGAGTCTATATCTCGAACTAAAACAGGCTTTGCATTGGGAGCATTTTTTACACTATTTTCATAAAAGGCATCATCTATATTGATATGCCTTTCACTTGCAAAAACTACTGTACTCAAAAAGAGCAATAAAGATATTTTAACTCTCAAATGTATCAAATGCAGCTTTTGCATTTCCCATAACTGCACTTCCTTGTGCATGTTTTACTATCTTGACAAGGTATGCTAACTCCTCTTTTGTTATTCCCATCTTTTTAAGCATTTTTGTCTGTTCAGAAATACATTCATCACTTCCAAGCGTGATAGAAGTAGCAAGTGCTATCATCATAGATGTTTTTGGCTCAAATGGATTTTTTTCATCTTGCATACTAAACTTACTACTCATAGCTTGTTCAACTAAAAAACGAGGGTCAATTGCTTTTGCACTGTTTAAACTTTGTGGCAAAGCCCCCATTTTTTCTATCATCATTTTTTCTACTTCTTCTGGTGTTATTGGTTTCATATTTTTTCCTTTATTAACTAACTAGTTAATTATATAACTTTTTATATAAATTTTTTATTAAACTATAATGAATACATTTTTAAAAAATATTGATAAAACATGTTTGATTTTTGAAAGAGGAATGATTTGACTTATTTTAAAATTTTGTAATTTATCATATTTTTGATTTTTAACACACATTATAAGTGCGTATTATTTTTAAGATTTAAGGTCATTCTGTATATAATACATGTTAATAAATAGTTAGGTTCCAGTTTAGCAAGTCATAAAACTATTTTAGGTAAAATTAACATACTTAAAGAATATCTCAAATAAAAGGCACAGATTGATTAAGTTAGAAACTACAACAAAAAATGGTGATAAGGTTATGGCTCATGCAATAACTAAAGAACTTTCAATTACAATTGATGAATTAATTCTTTATTCCAAAACTATAAATCTAAATATTAAATCAGCACAGCATATATTATCTTTAGAAGATGCAAATAATTTAGTTAATTTTATTCACAATGAAAAAGCAAAGTTATATTTTGATTGTGATGAATGGAAAAGTAATTCCAATATAGATGATTATCAAAACCTACTAAAATTTATAAACAATACTCTCTTAATCATCGACACTCAAATCAAAAGAAATAGTGATATTTTAGATAATTCAAATGATGCTTACAAGCAGTTACAACTTTTAAATATGACTAATAACGACTTAATAAACATCAAAATATATTTACTTTCTAAATTTGATTTTTCTTTAGAACACTTAAAAGATAAATTAATATTTATGAAATCAGAGGCTAAAGAATATTTAGACACGATTGATAATAGTTTGTCTATTTGGGCAGATGAGGAGTTATCTTACAAAAAGATAGATTTTAATTTTACAGCTACTAAAATAGTGCGACTTTATGAAGAGCAACTCAAAAAAATAGATAATTTTTCAAATGTAGATAAATTCTTTTCACAACTTTTAACATCCATAAAAGTATTGCAAAAATCTGATGAAAAGTTTCAGGCTACAGATAAAGAAAAATTAAAAACTATTCTAAAAGATGGTTATTTAGAAGAGTATCACGAGCAATTATTCAGCGAATGGACAAAAGAGATAGATAAACTCAATAAGTTTTATATCAAATTTATCAAAGCATATTTTATAGGTAAAATATCAGAAAATATTGTTTTAGAAATCTTTAGTATCTTAGATAGTATTAAGCAAGATTTAGAAGAATTTTATCTTGACATTCGTTCAGGACTTATCACAAAATATAAAGACAATCCAAAAAGTGAACTAATTCAAGAAATAGCTACAAAAGACAGAATATTTAAAATATATCAAAAATCACAAATAAAATTTATAGAACTACTTAAAAATGAAACTTCACAAGTAGCATATAGATTTTTAAATAGCTTATTGAGTGAATTGCTAAACTTTAAGATTGAAGAAAAAAGTGAAGGTTATGAAGAGATATATGAAAAGATAACACAATTGCACTCTACAAATTTGGAAATTTATCTAAATGATATAGTGATGTATGGTAAAGAGTTAGAAAAAAGAGATATGGAAATATCCAAACTGATGTTTAAGATGACAACAGATTTAGAAAAAGCAGGAGAATAGTATGGGATGGTTAGGTGATTTAGTAGATGCAGGAAAAAGTATGGTAGGTTCTTTATTTGGGAATGATAGCTCTTCAAGTACACATAATTCCAGCAGTACATCTAGTACACAGACTATTTATGAACCAGACAAGGTAAAGGTTGCTGAACTAGAAAATGCTAAAATGGATAGGGCGATAGTTGCCCAAAAAGAGATTATTAAAATGAACAGTGATATGCAACTATTAATAATGGAAGCACATCAAAAAGGTTTTGAGCATAGCACACAGATACTAAAAGATATGATAAGGAGCTTAAATCAAATTGCTCAAGAAAGATTACTTTTAATTGAAAATGGACATTTTGAAGTTGTAGAAAAAATAGAAAAACTTTATCTAGGGCTTGAAAAAGAGATAAGAGAAGATAATAATAGTTTTAATATGAGTCAATTACCTCAAATGTTAGAGATGCTAAGTAAATTTGAAGTAGGTAGTCCATCAGCTAGATTATATGAAAAATCTGTTGATAAACAAATAGAATTAAATGGAACATTTTTTACACAAAAATTAGGAGCATTACACGAGCGACAAAAGTTAATGGTAGCATCTGCAATAAAATCAAAAGAGCAAGTGCTAGAGCAATCAGCACAGATAGTGCTAGATAGAATGAAGTTTTTAGATAAACAGCTAAAGCATCAACAAAGTATGCAACTAATTCCAAATCTACAAAGCCAACCACAGCAAGTAAACTCAGATATAGTTGAAACAAAACTAATAGAGGAATAAAAATGTCAGTATTAAGTTTATTGAAAAAAGTAAAGGTTCAAACGCTAAGTTTTGAGAAACATCCTTGTAAGGAATTGGACCAAGAGGTTATGGTTCATTATCTAAATGGATTGGCTCTTATAGCAAATGAAGATGAAAATGTATGTGAAAAAGAGAGAGAATATCTAAGTATTCTTATCAATAGTTTTGGACTTAGTGAAGATATGCTAGAAACTTTTGTAAACTTTGCTGAAAATCCAGATGAAAAACTAATACTTGATATGATGCAATCATTTGCAACAAAAGATATAAAATATAACTTCATGGTAGATGCTATGATGATAGCAAGTATAGATGGTGACTTTGATGAAAATGAAGAGGCTATAATAGAACAATATTTTGAGATGTTTAAAATTACAAAAGATGAAGCAAAAGATTTAAGATATATCTATGAGATGTTTTATACTCAAAATGGAAATGCACTTTATAGATACTTTGAAAAAGAGAGTGCTAGTAAAATACATTTAATCAAGGCAGAACTATTTGAATATCTGCTAGATTACTACAAAATAGATATGGCTTATGAACTACTTAAAGAGGAGAAAAAAATACTCTCATTTGAGTTTTTCAAGCCTACTTTTGAATATGGAAGTTTAGGCGATGATGCAAAACAGATAATAACATTTCCCGTAAATAATATTCAATTTTGTATATTTTTAAATGCTATTGATATTAAAGTAAACAACAATGTAAAAGTTGTAACCAAGCAAGAAAGTGAGTTGCTAGTGGATTTAGACAAT
Organism: Sulfurimonas sp.; assembly: GCA_027047745.1. GTDB lineage: Bacteria > Campylobacterota > Campylobacteria > Campylobacterales > Sulfurimonadaceae > Sulfurimonas. Next base: position 1,384 of record JALTUB010000203.1, on the reverse strand, counting down.
AGTGATATAAAGTATATTGATAATATATTTGTGGTTAGTAGTAAAAAAGAGAGTAAGAAAGTCACAGGGATTACTTACAAAGCTGGTTACTTATTTACTTCATGGTTATCTGCTTTAGATAAAGTAGATTATAAACTAACTTCATTTTCATCACCCCTTATTACAATAAGGGACATGTATTTTTCAAATGGTAGTAGTGGACATTATCTTAAGCTAGAAGGCTTTAAGGAAAATTCAATAATAGATGAACATTGTCATTTGGAAACTTTTGGTAGAAATATAGTTTGTCCAAGTGAAAATGAAGAAAGATTTAATGCCCAATATGAGAATGAAATAGAAATAGATTATAATTCAAAAAAAACATCTTTTAGATTTATGAAAAGTAGTAAATAGATAATATTATGGTTAAAGTATATTTAATAATTGATGAATCTGGGGCAAAAGGCTATTCCAATAATAAAGAAAAAATAGAAGGTGAATTTGGTGTAATGGCTGGATACCTGATAAAAGATAATAATATTCAAAAAGTTAAACTTTTTTTTAAAGAATACTTTGAGTATAACACTAAATCAAAGAAAATACATATAACTGATTTATCGAATAATGAGCAAAAAAATTATAGGGATAAGTTATATAATCTATTTATCAATCATAAGATATCTTGGATATATAATGCCATATATGTTAATGGATTTTATAATGCAAATGAAAACTTATCAAAAGAATTACTACATGAAGAATTATTGAAAGGTGTTTTTACAAAAGCAGTTTCATTAGTATATGATACTTACAAAGATAAAAATATACATATTGAAGTTATTACTGATACAATTGATAATACAACGCTTAAAAAATTTAATAAGTGCTTGAATGATTTTATAAGTATTTCAACCAATAAAAACATTGAAAGAATACACAAAAAACCTAATAAAGAAACACAGAGAAGTGAAGAATTTAAATTAACTACTAAAGTAAAACTTGATCCAAATATTAGTATATTTGAATCACTAACCTACAATGTCCAATGTGAAAATAATTCTTTAACTTTTGTTGCCGATGTATTAGCAAATACTACAAATCATTATTTAAAAGAAAGAGTAAATATTGATAAAGATATTGTTTTAAATAGCTTAGATGCAATTAAAAATCACCCATTATCACATTTGGTATATGGATGCAATAACAATGAAATAAATTTAATAGATATTATGTTTAGGCGAAATTATAATAAAATACAAATGGAGAAATAAAATGAAAAGAAAACTAATAAGCTTCGACTGGGCGATAAAAAGAATCCTAAGAAGTAAAGCAAACTTTGAAATCTTAGAAGGTTTTTTAAGTGAACTTCTAAAAGAGAATATTACTATTTTAGAAGTTTTAGAAT
>JALTUB010000202.1 GCA_027047745.1 Sulfurimonas sp. | reverse complement strand
CGGTCAGGGTGGTTATGCAGGCGGCATAATGCAGCATGCAAATGCTAATAACATCACAAATAATGGCACAATAGAGATTAATTCTACTGGTGGATCTTGGTCTGTGGGAATCGGTCAAATGTTTGATGCAACATTTGATAGTGCTAAAGATGTACTGTGGACAACATCAAATGAAAATTATACCGATGAGGGAAACATTACAAATCACGGTACTATTAAAGTAAGCTCAAATACAAGTCCAGCTGTTGGTATAATAGAAGTTTATGGAAATGTTAAAAATAGCGGTACTATTGAAACAAATTCATCTGATGCTTCGGCGGGCATATGGAGTTTACATGGGAATATTGAAAATTCTGGCACTGTTAATGTAGATTCATCAGGTTATATAAATGCAGGTGTTATTGGGTGGGATCAAAATATAACTAACTCCGGAACTATAACAGTGAGCAATAGCACTGGCTATTCAGTCGGTATATTAGGAGAAGGCTATGGTAATCAGACAATCAGAAACTCTGGAACAATAGAAGTCGATGGTAACTCTAGTCAAGATGCAGGAATCTGGATAAGGACCAACAATAGCTACTATACTGATACAAACAGCACCATTATAAATTCCGGAACTATAACAGTGAGCAATAGCACTGGCTATTCAGTCGGTATATTAGGAGAAGGCTATGGTAATCAGACAATCAGAAACTCTGGAACGATAGAAGTCGATGGTAACTCTAGTCAAGATGCAGGAATCTGGATAAGGACCAACAATAGCTACTATACTGATACAAACAGCACCATTATAAACTCTGGAACCATAACCGCAAGTACTGCAATTAGGATTGATGGCGACGGCTCCTCCCTAATCCAAAACCAAGGAATAATAAACACAAGTGCCATACTTGCTCCAACTTCAGTATTAATAAACTCCGGAACTATAAATCTACACAATTCAACCGCCTATGTTGATGGTGGGTCATTAATTACCAGAGCTGGTATAGTTTACGCTAAAACCTTCAACCAAACATCAACAGGAACCCTAAGCATAGACGCACACCTAACAAATACAAATGGCACCGTATCAGCTACAAATCCAACAGTTCGTGCAGGCAGTGCCACCTTAGCAGATGGAAGTACAATCAATGTAAATGTCATGTCTGATAGCACTGCAACAACTAAAACATTTTTAGACCAAAATGGAACAATAAACAATGTGATAGTAACGAAGGGTGGTGTAGATGCAAACACTACCAAACTAAACATCACAGATGACTCTCCAGTCTTGGACTTTGAAGCCTTTATGAATGACTCTAATACAACACTAAGTCTCAAAGCAGTAGAATCAACAACCATAGCACCAAAAAACAGACCTATGACAGCAGTCTCAACTCCTACAATAGGCATAGAAACACTAAATATCTTAAATACAGTTATCCAAGCCAGACAAAATGATATAAGAGGTTTGGGTTC
>JALTUB010000201.1 GCA_027047745.1 Sulfurimonas sp. | reverse complement strand
TCAATCAAAACTTTATACTGAAGCATGGTGGAACTATGGTTATGTAACAAGAGCTGATACAAATGCTTGGAATGTTACTGTTGAGTCTCCTGTAAATGGTCTTTTTGACTTAGGTGCTTACTATACTTCTACAACAACTGGTAGCAATAATGTTGCTGGTCGTTCAGATATTAAAATGAGAGAATTTACTGTAACTGCAGGCAAAACTGTTGGTCCATTAGATGCAACTTTAGCTTATATTTACACAAAAGCTGATGATCAAAATATCGCTCTTAATGCTCCTGCTGGAACGAAAGGTTCTGCTTATAGTGCTATCCAAGCATACTTAACTTTAAACTTCTAGTACAGCGCTAAACTCGCTCAAAACTTATCTCCCTCACGGGAGATAGCTTCTCTTGAAACAAACCCTCAAAACACTTTTTAAAATCACTAAAATCTTTTCACTCTAGCTAGTTCCCATACTCCGTATGGTAACTCATATGTTGCATCTATATTTGATATACATTCCCATTCGGAGAATGGGAACGAGAAATTTATTAAAAGAACTAGCTAGTTCCCATACTCCGTATGGTAACTCATAAACTTTTACTTGTAGCAGTTTTGATTAATAAAAAGATTATTAAAGATATTAAGTCATTGGAGGCTTTATAATGGAAATATTAATAGCAGTTGTTGCTCTAGTTTTTGTATCTACATTGATATATATTACAAAAGATATTATCACTTCTCATTAAAAACTTACTAGGGGATATATCTATAGCTAGTTCCCATACTCCGTATGGTAACTCATAAACTTTTTATTTGCCTTCTAAACTTATGGTATAATAACTTATGGGAAAAATTGATAAAGAAAAAGAACAAATAAGTTGGATAAAATTTTGGATTGGTGTTGGTGTAGCATCGATAATGGGGCTTATTAGTTATTTAGTCAATCATTATGAGAAATCAAATATTTATCTCATAGGTGCAACAGTAATAGCTGTCATTTTTATAGCTATATTCGTTGTTATTTTAAATAGTATAGGTCTAAAAAAGATAAAAGAGTTAGAGGATATATCATGACATTTTTATATATTATAGCGATTATAGCTTTTGTCGGTTCAGTACTTTATAGTATGAATGCAACTATTAAAAGTTTTTCTTAGCTAGTTACCATACTCCGTATGGTAACTCATATGTTGCATCTATATTTGATATACATTCCCATTCGGAGAATGGGAACGAGAAATTATGAAACAGCTGTATCTTTAAAAATAGTGGCAGATATTGTTATAGTTATAGGTTTAACAATATCTATAGTTATTATAGATAGAAATATAAAAAAGAAAATATTAGATTTAAGGAATTTGTAATGGAATACTTAGTTTTTGCAACAGTGGGCTTTTTTGTTCTAACAATAGCATATTTAGGTATTAATGCGGGTAATATAAGAGAAAAAAATAACTAGTTCCCATACTCCGTATGGTAACTCATAAGCTTTTTATTTGTCTTCTAAACTTATGGTATAATAACTCATGGCAAAAATAGATGAGATAAAAGAGATTTTAAATACTTTACGAATAGGTATGAGTATTATCGTTGGTGTAATTGTTATAATAACAGGTGCACTTATTAATAGCGAAGAAGTAGGAAAAATTGGTATCTATTTTTGGATAGGTTTAGTTTTAGATGCAATATTGTTGATTACTTTTATGCAAATTATAAAATCTATCATTAAAAATACAAAAAAAATAAAGGACTTATGATGAGTACCATAGCATTAAGTATATTATTGGTAGCCATTGGTATAACATTTTACTACGGTTTCCATAAACTCACAACAATTTAGCTAGTTCCCATACTCCGTATGGTAACCCATACTAAAAAATAATACATGAAAACAATAACAAAAAAAATTACTTACATACTCTTCATGCTACTAATCATCTCTATAGTTTCATTTCTAGCTATCCACGCAGCACCAAATAGTTTTTTTGGAGCAGGTGAACTTAATCCTAACATGACAAAAGAGGCAATAGCTAGACTTAAAGCAATCTATGGACTCGATAAAACTCTATCTCAACAATATTTTGACTGGGTTGTAAATATCTTTAGTTTAAACTTTGGTATCTCTTTTGTAAGTGGTGCAGATGTGAGTAGTGAAATCTTTAAGAGACTTCCTGTAACGCTAAGTATGAATATAACTGCACTTATCTTTGTTTTTACTATCTCTTTGTATCTAGGTATAAAATCGGCACTAAATTATGAAAAAAAACAAGACTACATCATCCGTCAAATCTCTCTTGTCTCCTTTTCTATGCCATCTTTTTATCTAGCACTGCTTTTTATCATCTTTTTTGCACTAAAATTAAGCTGGTTTCCTATAGCTGGACTTCACTCCATAGAAGCTAAAACAGGCTTTGCAAATATTTTAGATATGTCATGGCACTTAGCACTTCCTATAACTGTCATGATATTTACTGGTTTGGGGAGTATGATTATATATGTTCGTTCTTTGACTTTAGAGATACTCAAGAGTGATTATTACTACTTTGCACTATCTCGTGGCTTATCCAAAAAACAACTTTTGCGTTTTTATATCTTGCCAAATCTTCTACCACCGATAATCACACTTCTTGGTCTATCCCTTCCAGGACTCATTGGAGGAAGTGTTATTTTAGAGTCTATTTTTGGTATAGAGGGGATGGGACAACTCTTTTTTATGTCAGCTCTTAGCCGTGATTATCCTGTTATCATGGGTATATTGATGATAACAGCTTTTTTGACTTTAGCTGGAAATATATTGGCAGATTTACTACTTTTAAAGCTAAATCCTTATATGAAAAGAGGGTAGCTATAGTATGCGTTCCCATTCAGGAGAATGGGAACGAGGAAAGAAATCAATAATGATTAGTTAAACAGTGCCTCTAGTGCATCAACACCATCTTTTGCTTCTTCTATCTCTCCATTTTCATTTGTAACAGAGTCATTTTCAAGAAGTTCTATCTGCATTCCTGTTAGCATTGAAGCTAAACGGATATTTATACCACTTTTTCCTATGGCTTTACTTTTTTGGTCAGCTGGTAAAGTGATGATGGCTTTTTCATCTTCCCCATCTTCATTTTTTACAATCTCAACATGAGATATGATAGCTGGACTCATAGTACGAGATATAAAAAGTTCTGGGATAGAAGTGTATTCTATACAGTCGATATTTTCACCTATTAGCTCATCACTAACTGCATTTATACGAACACCTTTTACACCAACAGTTGCACCAACAGCATCAACTTGTGGATGGGTACTTAAGATGGCTATCTTAGCTCTTTCACCTGGGATACGAGCTGATTTTTCTATGATAACTGTTCCCTCTGAAATCTCTGGAACTTCAAGTGCTAAAAGTTCTTCTAAAAACTTAGGACTTGTACGAGATAGTTCTATCTGTATGCCATTTTCTTTGTCCATATTTACACGACGAACAACAGCTTTTATGTGGTCACCAACTACAAAAGCTTCTCCTTTTATACGGCTTTTCATAGGTAAAACAGCACGAACTTCATCAACTTCTATATATGTAGAGTTGTTAGAATCAACACGAGTTACACGACCACTTACAAGTGTCCCTATTTTTGATTTGTATTTGTTAAAAAGTTCATCTTCTACAAGTCTTTGGATGTGATACTCTATCTCACGATGTAGTTGAGAAGCACCAGTTCTTCCATACTTTTCTAGCTCATGGTCGATTTGTAGTTGGTCATCAATCTCTACTTGGTCATCATACTCTTTAGCTTCACTTAGTGAGATATAAGCAGGTGCTAACTCCTCATCTTGAAGCCTTTCATCATTATCAGCTACAACTGTTATAGTTTGAACTATCTTCATACTTTTTGTTTCATCGTCTATGTAAGCTTCAAAAGCAAAGTTATAGTTTATAACTCTTTTAGCAGTCTGAACAAAAGCAGTTTTTAGTGCTGCTAAAACATTGTCAGAGTTAAGGTTTTTTTCGTGTGCTATAGCCTGTACTATATCTAGTATTTTTTCCATGAGAATATATTCCTTTTAAATTAAAGAAATCTAACAATAATAATGAGTTGTGGGGGATTTCTTCTATGTGCGAAATTATACTCAAAAAGTTATAAAAATCTCTTTAACCAAAAATTTAGTAGAATTTAACTATAATGCAATACTTTTAAATAGATGAAGAGGAAGAAAAGATGGATTTAAAATTCGCAAGAACAGATATAGATAAAAAACCTAAAAAGGTTGATTTGGCTAAGATAGAAGCTAGTGTTGCTAAAGATGATAGTATTATTTTTTATTTTGATAGAGAAAATTCTCATAAAGATTTGTTAGAACTTCAAGATCATTTTGAGGCACAAGGTAAGAGTTTTTACATGAGTGAAGTGAAATTTGGTCTATCAGATAATGATTATATGTACCAAGTTCACATAATGAGCTAAAGAGAAGATATGAGTAAAAAGTTATTTATTGAAACCTTAGGGTGTGCTATGAACTCTCGTGATTCTGAACATATGATTGCAGAGTTACATGAAAAAGAGGGTTATGAAACAACAGATACTCTTGAAAATGCAGACCTTATTTTGATAAATACATGTTCAGTAAGAGAACGCCCAGTTCATAAACTCTTTTCTGAACTTGGTGGTTTTAACAAAAAGAAAAAAGAGGGAGCTAAGATAGGTGTATGTGGTTGCACAGCATCACATCTTGGCGATGAGATTATCAAACGCGCCCCTTATGTGAACTTTGTTTTAGGTGCTAGAAATGTATCTAAGATAAGCGAAGTTTTACATAAAGACAAAGCAGTTGAGATAGATATAAACTATGATGAGAGTGAATTTGCTTTTAAAGATTTTCGCTCATCACCTTATAAAGCTTACATAAATATCTCTATAGGTTGTGATAAGTCATGTACCTTTTGCATAGTGCCAAAAACTCGTGGTGAAGAGATTTCTATCCCTGATGATTTGATACTAAATGAAGCAAAAAAAGTTGTAAGTGAAGGCGTTAAAGAGATTTTTCTTTTAGGTCAAAATGTAAACAACTATGGTCGTCGTTTTTCAGCAGGTCATGAAAAAGTAAACTTTACAGAGCTTTTAAGAAGACTCTCAAAGATAGATGGACTAGAACGCATCCGTTTTACCTCACCTCACCCTTTTCACATGGATGATGAGTTTATAGAGGAGTTTGCTCATAACCCTAAGATATGTAAGTCTATGCACATGCCACTTCAAAGTGGAAGTACAAAAGTGCTTAAAGAGATGAAAAGAGGTTACTCAAAAGAGTGGTTTTTAAATCGTGTTGAAAAACTACGCAAAGAGTGTCCAGAGGTTAGTATAAGCACAGATATTATCGTTGCTTTTCCTGGTGAGAGCGATGAAGACTT
>JALTUB010000200.1 GCA_027047745.1 Sulfurimonas sp. | reverse complement strand
TTATAATATTTTTTTATATCATTTACTTTATGTTTAAGATTCACTTCAATTTTTATGCCCTATAATGCTTGCAATCGAAATAGCTTTTGCTATCTCAATATTTTGATAACTCTGAGGAGAGAAAATGAAAAAAACAATTAAATTAGCAGTAGTAGCTGCTTTAGCTCTAGGTGCAACTTCTGCATTTGCAACAAATGGTTCAAATATGATTGGTATGGGTGCAAAAGCTCGTGGTATGGCTGGAACTGGAATTGGTATGAGTCATGGTGCAGAATCTGCACTTGTGAATCCTGCTTTAATCACTACTGTTAAAGGTACAGAGATTTCTTTTGGCGGTACAATTTTTATGCCAGATGTAAAGAATGACAATACTTTACTAAATCCACGTACTGGTGCAGCTTACGATACTGGTTATCAAAAAAGTGCTGCAAATATGAATGTTATACCTGAAGTATCATTGGCTTCAAAGATAACTGATCACTTTTATGCTGGTATAGGCATGTGGGGAACTGCTGGTATGGGTACTGATTATCGTGATACTGCTGCTGCTAATGCAGGTGGTACACAATTTCAAATGGTAACTAACCTTCAGCTTATGCAGTTTGGTGTACCTCTAGCGTATACAACAAATGGTTTTAGCATAGCTGTTACACCTTTATTGCAATATGGCTCATTAGATATGAATTATGTAAGTGCAAATCCAACAACTGGTGCTTCAGTACAAAATGGTGCTGGTGTAGCACAAGATTTAAAATTTGGATATAACATTGGTTTGGCTTATACAATATCAGGCTTAACAGTAGGTGCTACTTATGTATCAAGAATTGATATGGATTATAAGGACCAACTACCAAATGCAATGGCTGGTTTTGGTATAAATTACACAAATACTGAACTTTCAACGCCGGCGACATATGGTCTAGGTGCTTCTTATGCTTTTGGAGCAAGTACAGTAGCCATAGATTATAAAAGAATTAAATGGTCAGATGCAAAAGGGTATCAAGATTTTAAATGGGATGACCAAAATGTTGTCTCTTTAGGTTATGAATATAATGCAAAAAATTGGGCACTTCGTGCTGGTTACAATTATGCTAAAAGTCCTATTAAAGAGCAAGCGCTTGGTTCAATGGGTAATATTATTCCAGGAAATGCACGCTCAGGGGATATGGCAGGTTTAATCAATACAATGAATCTCCTAGGATTTCCAGCTATTGTTGAGTCTCACTATGCTGTTGGTGGAACTTACAATGTAAGTGAGCAAGCATCAGTTGATGTAGCATTAACATATGCTGCTCAAAAAACTGATACATATAAAAACTTTTATGGTCAAGATGTCTCTACACAACACTCACAAACAGGTGTTAGTGTACAACTTAACTACGACTTCTAAGAAGTTATAAAAGAAATTCTCCTTTCTTAGAATACCGCCTTTTGGCGGTATTCTCTTTCTAAATTCCCAATATATTTACA
>JALTUB010000199.1 GCA_027047745.1 Sulfurimonas sp. | reverse complement strand
ACCATCGCTTCACGAAGTGGGCGATTTTTATACTTATATCCAGTCTGAAAAGTTTGAACTATCTGCCCATTCTCTACATCTTCACTATCAACAGCTTGAATTGCATTGTGAATATTTGGATCAAATGGCTCATCATGAGCGACCATAGTAACACCATGCTTATCGAGTTGTGTTAAGAACTGCTTGTGTGTTAGCTCAATTCCCTCTTTTAGTTTGTCAAAAAGTTCTGCTTTGTCAGCGTCTCCACTTGCAGACTTCATAGCACCATCAAGTGCATCTAAAACAGGAATCATATCTTTAGCAAATTTTTCATTTGCATACTCGACTGCTGTGTACTTTTCTCTCTCTAGTCTTTTCTTGATGTTATCAAAGTCAGCATGAACTCTTGCATATTTGTCTTTTAGTTCAGACATTTCAGCCTGTAAAAGATCAAATTCATTTTCAACTGCTTCAGCTTCAGCCTCTGATTCATCAATAACTTGTTCTTCGTTTGTATCGACTAAATTCTCATCAGTAGAGATATTTTCGTCTTTTTTTGTTTCTTGAGACATAATTATTAAGTGACTCCTTTTTTAAAGATAAGCGTATTATACACATTGAGTGTAACAATGTCAAGTAATACTTAAATAAAATTAATCATTTAAGTTGAGTCATTTGGTATCAAGTCTAAAATATGAGTTAATTAATGATTTTTTTAGTACAATTATTCATTGTATTAGATAGGAGAGTTGCATGAAATATTTTGCATGGTTGATAGGTATTGTAGTGAGTTTAGTTTTAGTTGTGTATGTAGTTGCATTTACACCATTTGGTAATAATTTACTAAAGCCGACTATTGAGTCAAAGATAAAAGAGCAAACAAAACTTGACTCCAAACTCAAATCGTTTAAGTTAAGCATGAGCAAATTTGAAATTCTTTTGGAGTTAAATAAAAATAATACTGTTTTGGTTACAGGAAATTATTCACTTTTTTCTCAAGCTTTTAATGTTGCTTATCGTGTTAATCTTGAAGAGTTAAAAACATTAGAGCCATTGACAAAAACGAAACTTCAAAGCTCTTTTCACACTGATGGAACTGTTGTTGGAGATATGGCGTTTATCAAAGTAGATGGAAAGAGTGATGTAGCTGCTAGTAAGACAAAGTATCATGTAGAACTTACAGACCTAAATCCAACTTCGATAATAGCGAGTATAGATAAAGCGAACTTACAAAAGTTACTTTTTATGTTAAATCAAAAAGAGTATGCAAGTGCAGATATAAATCTAAATGTTGATTTTAAAAATATAACACCACATAAGCTTGATGGAGAAGTGAAACTTGAAACTATAAAAGGACAACTTAACTCTAAAGTCATGAGAAAAGATTTTAACATCACCATACCTCATACTGCATTTAGTATGAATCTTGATGCGAAACTAAAGGGTAATGATGTTGATTACACTTACATATTAAGCTCAAACCTTGCAAAATTAACTTCTTCGGGTAAATTGACTCCAGAACCTTTAGCGTTAAATATAAAGTACGGTGTAAATGTTAAGGAACTTGCTGTTTTAAAACCAATCACACATGCAGATGTAAGAGGTGCTTTAAGACTCGATGGTAGCGTTAAGGGTACTAAGAAAAAGATGAGCGTTGATGGTAAAACTGATATTGCTGATTCTGATACTACATTTGTAGCATTGTTAGAAAACTTTCAAGCAAGTAGTGTAAAAGCAAACATAAAAAATCTTAAACTACAAAAAGTTTTATATATGGTAAAACAACCTCACTATGCTGATGCACTTTTTTCTATGGATGTTGATATATCAGATGCAAGAGTTAAAAGTTTAAAAGGAATCATAAAGTCAAAAATCACAAAAGGTTTAGTTGACTCAAGATATATGACAAAGGCATATAAGTTTAAAAGCAAAATGCCATACACAACTTTTAAGGCAAATACAACAACAACTTTAAATAAAAATATTGTAGATACAAGATTGGATTTTAGCTCAAATCTTGCTGATTTTGATATAAAAAGTGCTAAATTTAACATAAAAGATGGCTCAATCATAAGTGACTACATCGCAAAAATACCAAATCTTGACAAACTATACTTTGCAAGTGATAGACATTTAAAAGGTGCTTTAGTTGCAAATGGAGAGCTTAAAAAAGCTAAAGATTTAGACTTTACTATGCACTCAGCCGTTGCAGGTGGAAAGTTGGATGCTAAACTGCATAATGATGACTTTCATGCTACTTTAGCATCTTTGCAAACGCTAGATATTTTAGATATGTTGATATATCCAAAAGTCATAGACTCTTCTATCGATGGAGTCCTTGATTATAATCTTGTAAAACAGAGTGGTGTTTTTAATGGAAAGATAAGTGATGGAAAATTTACAAGGAATAAGGTTCTTGACTTAACAAAACAGTATGCTAGGATTGATTTGTATAAGCAACTCTTTAAAGGTGATGTAAGTGCAAAGATAAAACAAGAGCATATCTTAGCTTCATTTGATTTGAAATCTAACACATCTTCTATCATGACAAAAAATACAAAACTAAACTCTAAAACTCAGAGTATAAACTCTAAGATAGATATAAATGCAAATGGTAATCCTTTGACAATCACTTTAAATGGTAATGTAAACAGACCAAAAGTTGGAATAAATGCAAATAAGATAATAAAAAAAGAGGCTACAAAAGCAGTTAAAAAAGAGTTAAATAAACTATTTAAAAAGTTTTTTTAGTTATTTTGTGACCTAAAGGACAAATTGTTTGCTATCTTTGAGGTATCTATCAACTACCTATTGATATTAAAATGGCTATAATGGATACAAAAAAAGGAAGGATTACACCATCTATCCCTAAACAAAAAGAGAACTACGATTACAAAAGAAGAGTATTATAAACAACAAGAAGAGGAGAAAGAAAAGAACTAATCACTTTCTCGTTCTCCTATCGTATATGGATAGGAGTTTATGTTGCAATAGGCATCTGCATAAAGTAATGTTATAAAATATGCTATAATTAGTTATCTTAAAAGTAAGGAGATTCTGATGGCTGTTAAACATATAAATGAGAATGCAAAAGAAGAGAGTGGTATTGTACTATCTGGCAATGATGCAACAAAAGTTTTTTCAATGTTCAGTGAAAATAAGTCTTCTCAATATATTCAAGAAAAAACAGAGAAGTTAAAATCTCTTCTTGAAAATGCTTTAAAAAAACCTTTTCCATCTGCTAGTTAAAAGTTTTAAATGCCTTCAATAATTAGTCTTAATGATATTTCAAGAAGTAAATTCGATAGATTAAAAAAGAACTTCTCCTGTAAAAACAGAGAACTTGAAAAACACATCAAACAGTATGCTTTTAACCATCAAAAAGAGGGATTATTTCAGACATATTTTTATGTGGATGATAATGAAAACTTTTTAGGTTATATCTCTGTTTCTGTGGCTACTATCGAGAGAAGTACAATAGAAGATAGACTTGATATATCTTCTTCCATAAAATACTCTATCCCTGCAATAAAGATAACTAGACTATGTGTTTTTGATAATTTTTGTAATAATGGGGTTGGAAGTATATTAATGACTTTTGCCAATATTCTAGCAGTAGTGCAACAGAAAAAAATTGGTTGTCGTGCCTTAATAGTTGATAGTAAATTAGAAGCAATTGAATTTTATAAAAGATTTGGATTTATTGAAATTGATAAAGAAGAAAACAATGATACAATGTTTATGGTTTTTGATATATCAAAACCAAGTGAGATAAAAGAACTTATAAAAGAGATGATTTTGTTTTGTGAGGTGTTCAATCAAGATGACTTAGTTGAGGTTTTAAGATGAAATTTCGGTGACGGTTTTTACTTCTTGGATGTATCACGCCAAATCACTTCTGAGCCACATCCGTTAGCGTAAGACAAAAAAGAACCTCTTTTTTTTGTCTTATTAGTAAATCACTTGCTTCCTTTAAAGTCGTTCCTGTTGTAACTATATCATCTACTAAAATCACATTTTTTTGCTTAAAACTTTTTATCTCGAAATTACGGGGATTCATGACTCTAAATGCCTTAGTCTTTCCAGAGTAAGATATGTCGTTTTTTGCTATAAGTTTGTTGTAGAGTGGTGTTATATTTTTTGATTTTAGATGTTTGTTGAGGATGGCAGTGTGTGCGTATCCACTTTTAACATTGTCATCTATGGCTATTGAAACAGTGGAAAAATCCTTGCTAAACTCTTGAGCAAATTTAGCAAAGCTTTTTTTAGCTAAGATATTGTAAATATAGTATCCTATATCTGTATGTTTTGTGTGAAGTAGGTTTTTAATCTCGCTGTATTTGTAAAAAGAGATAACCTCTATACCATTTGAGAGTTTTCGTTTATAGATAGAAGGTGTCAAAAATAGTTCTTGACATGAGGGGCAAATATGTGTGAGAGAAAAGTTCTCACACAATAAACATTTCATTTGTTGTTATTAATCCATTTTTAAAACAGACATAAAAGCCTCTTGAGGAAGTTGTACTTTTCCTATAGACTTCATGCGTTTTTTACCAGCTTTTTGCTTTTCTAGTAGTTTTCTCTTACGAGTGATGTCTCCACCATAACATTTAGCAGTTACATTTTTACCTGTTGATTTTACAGTCTCTCTAGCAATGATTTGACTTCCTAATGAAGCCTGAACAGCCACTTCAAAAAGTTGTCTAGGGATAAGTTCTTTCATGTTTTTAACTAAAACACGACCTCTTGGAAGTGCTTGGTTTCGAGGTACTACAATGCTAAGAGCATCAACAGCTTCGCCAGCTACTTTTATGTCTAGCTTAACCAAATCTCCAACTTTAAAGTCAATAGGCTCATAGTCAAAAGAGGCGTAACCTTTAGAGATAGATTTTAAAGTATCATAAAAATCCATAACAATTTCATTCATCGGAATCTCATACTCAAGCATAACCCTCTCTTCATTTAAGTAAGTCATCTTTGTTTGAGTACCTCGTTTAGAGATTAAAAGAGTGATGATGTTTCCTAGATACTCAGCTGGTGTTATAACTGTAGCTCTTACATAAGGCTCTTTTATCTTATCGATTTTTTGAATATCAGGAAGTTGTGATGGGTTTTGAACTTCTACCATATCGCCATTTGTTAGGTAAACATTATATACAACTGATGGGGCAGACGCTATAAGGTCTAGGTTAAATTCTCTTTCTAAACGCTCTTTGATAACTTCCATGTGAAGCATACCAAGAAAACCAACACGAAAACCAAAACCAAGTGCTACAGAAGTTTCAGGCTCATAAGAGAGCGAACTATCATTTAAACGAAGTTTATCTAGTGCATCTCTAAGGTCTTCAAACTTATCTGTATCTATGGGATAGATTCCAGCAAATACAAAAGGTTTAGCAGGTTCATAAGTTCCAACAGGTTCTAAGGTTGGATTTTTAGCGTCTGTTATCGTATCTCCAACATTTATAACACTAACTTCTTTAAGACCAAGAACAACAATACCAATCTCACCAGATTTAATCGCAGTTGTTTTAATCTTTTTCATAGGATGAGGATACATCAGATCAAGAACTTGATGCTCTTCGCCACTGCTCATGAGCTTGATATTTTGCCCTTTTTTAATCTCTCCATCAAAAACACGAACAAGTGCAAGAGCTCCTAAATAGGCATCAAACCAAGAGTCATAGATAATGGCTTTTGTTGTTTTATCAGGATTGCCAACAGGAGCAGGAATACGCTCAACAATAGAATCTATTAACTCTTTAATGCCAATTCCACTTTTTGCACTGACTAAACAAGCATCAGTTGCATCAATCCCTATAGCCTCTTCAATCTCCTCAGCCACTTTGTCAGGGTCAGCAGCAGGTAAATCAATCTTGTTTATAACTGGGATAAGTTCAAGGTCATTATCAAGTGCTAAGTAAACATTTGCGATAGTCTGTGCTTCAACACCTTGTGCAGCATCAACGATAAGCAATGCACCATCAGAAGATGCAAGTGATTTGCTAACTTCATAGGAGAAATCAACATGACCCGGAGTGTCTATGAGGTTTAGGATGTAATGCTCACCATCTTTTACATAATCAAGACGAACTGATTGAGCTTTGATAGTTATACCTCGCTCTTGTTCTATATCCATAGTGTCCATCATCTGAGAAGACATTTCTCTCTGTGTTACAGAGCCACACTCTTGGATAATCCTATCTGCAAGTGTTGATTTGCCATGGTCGATATGAGCGATTATAGAGAAGTTTCTAATGTTTTTCAATGATTAACCTTATGAAAATAGTGAATTTACACTTTCGTTATGATACACACGACGAATCACTTCTGCAAAAAGTGGTGCAACAGTCAATACTTTAATCTTCTCATGCTGCTTAGTCTCTAGTGTATTTGTAATAATAAGCTCATCAAGCTCACCATGGTCTAAATTCTCATAAGCCTTACCACTTAAAACACCATGTGTAGCACAAGCCATAACTGAAGTCGCACCCTTGTTTTTAAGTGCTGTAGCCCCTTTTATCATAGTTCCTGCAGTATCTACCATATCATCTATCATGATAATATCTTTGCCATCTACATCACCGATAATATTCATGACTTCAGATTCATTTGCTTTTTCTCTGCGTTTATCAACGATAACCATCTCTAAACCCATTCGTTTTGCGAAGTATCTAGCTCGTGCAACACCACCGATATCTGGACTTGCAATAACAGGATTTTTAAGGTTTTTACTTTTAATGTAGTGCTCAAATGTTACAGAACCATAAAGGTTATCAACAGGTATATCAAAGAAACCTTGAATCTGACCAGCGTGTAAGTCTATAGTTACAACACGGTCAATCCCTGCTGTTTCATAAAGATTTGCCACAAGTTTTGCAGTGATGGGAACACGAGGTGCCGCTTTTCTGTCTTGTCTTGCATAACCATAGTAAGGAACAACTGCTGTGATGCTTGAAGCAGATGAGCGTTTAAGTGCATCTGTCATGATAAGCAGTTCCATAAGGTTGTCGTTTGATGGAGCACCTGTACTTTGAACGATAAATACATCACGACCACGAACTGATTCAGCTATCTGAACTGAAATCTCACCATCACTAAACTTTTTAACATCAGCTTTCGCTAATGGAACATCTAAAACTTGACAAATCTCTTTTGCAAAATCAACACTAGCAGAACCAGCAAAAATCTTATAACCACGCATGGGTATTCCTTATGGGTAAATTGATATGGGATTATACAAGAATTGTTCTGAGTTTATGGTAAAAATAATTTCTAGTTAAAATATATATTATTAAAGGATAATAATTATCCTTTAAGTTTTAAAATGATATAATTCTTTATCAAAACAAATTAAGGAGTTTATGATGAGACAGTATGAAACTTATAGATGTAACAAATGTGGAAACGAAGTAGAAGTGTCAAGCGTTGGTGGTGGTGAACTTCACTGCTGTGGTGAGGCTATGGAGATGATAACTCCAAACCTGACTTTAGTAAATCTTCTTAAAGCCTTTGCAGGTGAATCTCAAGCTAGAAACAAGTATGAGTATTTTGCAAAAGTTGCTCAAAAAGAGGGTTATAGAGATATTGCAGAACATTTTCAAAGAGCTGCAAACAATGAAAAGCAACATGCTAAAATGGAACTTGCACTTCATAATAGAATGGTTAATGAGAGTGAAAACAGTTTTGGTGATACAAAAGAAAATCTTCAAGAAGCGATAAATGGTGAGAACTATGAAAATATTTCTATGTATCCTGATTTTGCAGAGATAGCTAAAGAAGAAGGGCATAAAGAGGCAGCAAGACTTTTTAAGGGAATCGGTAAGATAGAAGTTGAGCATGAAAAAATGTTCAAAATGCTTTTAGAAAGATTGGAAGCTGATGCAGAATTTGTCAGTGAAGATGAAGAAGAAGCGTGGATTTGTGAAGTGTGTGGTCATATTCATTATGGTAAAAAAGCTTTGGAAGTTTGCCCTGTATGTAAACATCCAAAAGAGTATCAATCGCGTTTAAATTCTAAGAAGTAATTTTTAGTATAATGATAGTATGAAAAAAAACTTAGAACTAGACAATATTTTTATACCAGCTAAAATTCCCTCTAAAAAGCTCATGATTATTTTACATGGAAGAGGGGACTCTTCAGATGGTTTTACATCTTTACCTGAATTTTTAGATATAGATGAGATGAACTATATCTTATTTGACGCTCCCTTTGAATACTATACAGGTTACTCATGGTACCCACTTCCTCCAGATCAACTTACAGGCATAGAATACTCTTCAAATGTACTAACAAAGGTTCTTGATGAACTTTTTATGTCTGATTTTAATGCCAAAGAGAGTTTTCTTTTTGGTTTTTCTCAGGGTGCTTTACTAACTTTTGAGTTTGGGGCAAG
Source organism: Sulfurimonas sp. (assembly GCA_027047745.1). Classification (GTDB taxonomy): domain Bacteria; phylum Campylobacterota; class Campylobacteria; order Campylobacterales; family Sulfurimonadaceae; genus Sulfurimonas. Next base: position 7,969 of record JALTUB010000199.1, on the reverse strand, counting down.
ATACCATAAAGTTTTAGCAGGTTATATTGCAGTGAGTGGATATATCTATGACACTTATAAACTTTTAGAAGAGATGAATGAAGATGTAAAAAAATCTCACTGGCTATGTACTCATGGCATTAATGATAAGGTATTAGCATTTGATGAGTCTAAAGGGCAGATAAAAACTTTACAAGAGAATGGTTTTGATGTAGAATTTAAAGCTTATAATAAAGAACATAGCATAGAGAGTGAAGAGTTGCTAAATATCTCATCTTGGATTAAATTGTGGAAGGATTGTGAAAATGTATGAGCAAAGAGAGTAAAACTCTTTACTCATTATGTTAAGTTTAATTATCTTAACTCTTTTATTTTGTAGAGAATTTATAATCAAGCATTAACCAAGCTACTTTTTTATCATTTCCCCATGATTTGTAAGTTGTTCCAGCACCTTGTTCAGCTTTTCCTTTTGAATAAGAAGCATATTTTACAAGACCTTTAAGATTTTTAACTCCTGGAATAGCATTTACATATACAATGTCAAATTCTGAACCTAAATCATTTGTTGTTCCTGTTGCTGTACCTGCGTTTACACCAACTACATTCATGTTTTTATCGGCTGTAAAGTTATGATAAACAGCTAACAGTTTTCCAAGTCCTTTTGCTTTATATCCTAAACGAACATTAGCATCTTTAAGACCACCAGTTGGAGTACCTAAAAACATATCTGCCCAACCATTAAACTTGTGTCCTGTTGCAAATGGAGTAGCAAAAGCAGTTTTTCCATCAGTTCCAGTCGTACCACTTAAAAATTCATAGTTAACACCAACTAAAACACCAGAGATATTTGCACCTAAGTCTAAGTTGTAGTAATATGCATCAGCTTTATAAGCTGTATCAGCTGCATTTCTACTATTATCTACAGAAGCATCTTTTTGTTTAGCATACTCTGCACGATAATTTAACTTTACACCAGAGAATGCAGGTTTACCAGTAAGAGCTAAACCATAAGTGTCAGATCCGTAATGAAGTGCTGTGTTCTTTGCTGTTGCTAATATATAGTCATAAGCTGTGATATTTAGCATGTTATTTACTTTATAATTTGCATGTAAAATATAAGATTCTAAATCAGATGATGGAGTATCTTTAACACCTTCTGTACCATACACATAAGCACCCATTAGAGTTAAATTTTTTACAGAAGTGTTTATAACTGCTGCGGCATCAAAAGTTTGAAACATTTGTCTCCAACCAACAGAACCTATAAATCTTTGATTGTCTATATTTACTTCTTGACGACCTGCACGAATAAGTGTATCAGCAGGAGCAATTTTATAATCTATATAAGCTTGTGTTAAACGAGCTTGACGAGGATCTACAACCTTATCGTATCCAGTTTGTCCATTTGATGTACTATTATATCTTCCTGCGATATTATTAACTGATGTCCCCTCTATAAATGCACTTAAGCCATTAACATCAAATAAATCAGCACCTACACCAATTCGTGTACGAACAGTATAAGCATTTGCAGCTTTTTTAGTGTTGTTTTTTATATTTGCATACTCATAACGAGGACGAATCTCACCTTTAACTTTCACATTGTTTAAGATATTAATCCCATCAGCGCTAGCACTAACACTTAATCCACCTATAACTAATGGCAACGCCACCATTGAAAGTAGTAACCTTTTCATATATAAATCCTTAATTATTAATATCAACGAAAATTATATCATTAATAAACTAAAATAATTTTGATATATCAAGAAAACTTAAGTTTTTCTGATTTTATTTACTTAAAATTTAATATAATTATAATATCTTATATATTCTAAAATATGTAACTATTTAACCCTTATGTTAGTGATTATATGTCTAGTTTTGCAAAACAATTTGATGCAGCGAAAGATAAATAATGGCTGTTGTATTTGAAGCAACCATTAAAATGGATGATACAGATAACTGGTACATAGAACTCAAAGATACTGTAGATGGACTCGTAGAGTCTTGTTCTAGTGTTGAAGAACTTGAAAAAAAAGTTGAAGAGTTTGGTCAAGATTATGGTGGTCATATTGATGAAGTAAAATGGCTTAAAGATGATGATGTTCTACCTCATATCCTGGATGAGGTAAGAATAAAAATGGCTGAACAAAGAGCAAAGATAGAAGAACAAACTGGCGAATCCATAGAAGAACTTTCAAAAAAGAAATAATTTACTTGTGTATATTGATATAAATCAATACTATTGACTTAATTTTATAATAAAATACGAATAACTCTAAAAATTTAATTTAATTTAAGGTTATGGAAATGATAAGTCAAATAATTGCTACTCAAGATATCGAAGTCAACAATTTTTTACCTATATTTGTTACATCTGCTTTTTCTATGATTTTTGGAGGATTATATGTTGGTATATTTACAGCAGTTAAGGTTTCATTACTAAAACAGTGGGCTATGATTTTTGCATATCTGTTTTGGGTATTGACAGCTTATTGTTTATACATAATGGGGAGCTTGATGCATGTGGGTGAGTTTACTGCAAAAGCGTTAGTTGTTGCCATGATTGGGTACTTGTTACTCCCTCATGCTATTTACTACATGCAACATCGAGTTCACGAAGAAAATGAATAAGGAGAGTACAGTGGCTAATAAATCTGTATGGAGTGACAATCGTTTCTGGCAAAGATCAGCGACATGGGTTACGGGGTTTGCATCACTATTATTGATATGGTTGACTTTTGACACGATGGGTCAAATATCTATGGGTAATGATGCAGATATACAAAATGGTGTAACAAAGAGGGTTCCGGGGCCTACAGTTATCAATTATAAAATCACTTATGAAATGAGTCCTACTCGTGGTCATGAAGTTCCTATTATTGGTGGAAACGATGGAAAAGGACATTCATTATTTAAAGTAAAAGAGAAGTTTTTTGGTCGTGATGACTACTCAGAAAAAGAGGCTCGTGCACTGTTGCATCTAGGAAAATTAGGAGAACAAGCTAAAAACTGTATGGATTGTCATACGCTTTTGGGAAATGGAGCTTATTATGCACCAGACTTGACAAAAGCTTGGTTAGATCCAGCTTGGGGAGCAAATGGACCTATGCAGACAATGACAGGAAAAAATACAAAAGAAGAAGCGATGGCTGAGTTTTTACAACATCCAAACCTTTATCCAACGCATGCTCGTATGATGCCAGATCTTGGTATTACAGCAAAAGAAGCTAAAGGATTAGTTGCATTTCTTAAGCATATGTCTTCAATAGATACAAATGGTTTCCCAAGAAACTTTGGAAGAATGAAAGGAGCAGTTCATGGCAAGTAATCATTTAACAGGTATTGGCTCTGAGTCAAAACAGTTAGCAACATGGTATTTTACTTTTGCAGCAATTATTTTTGGTGCGCAGTTGCTTTTTGGTTTAATAGCAGCTATTCAGTTTGTTATGCCAGGTTTTCTTTATGGGATTTTAGATTTTTCAATCGCTAGAATAGTTCATATCAATGCACTTATTGTGTGGATGGTTTTCGCAATGTTTGGTTCTGTTTATTGGTTATTACCAGATGAAACAGGTATCGAAACTGTTGGGATTAAAATTGGAAAATTACTATTTTGGATATTTGCAGCAGCTATTGTTGTTGTTGTTTTAGTTTATCTTTTTATTCAAGTTGGACCAGCAAGTGATAGTACAATTTGGTTTATTACCGAGGGTCGTGAATATCTTGAAGCACCTCGTTGGGCTGATATTGGTATTGTTGTGGTTGTGCTTGGCTTTGTTGCAAATCTTTTCTTGACTGGAATTAAAGGTAAACAAACAGGTATCATTACTGTACTGATGGCTGACCTTATAGCCTTTGCAGGTCTTTACTTAGCTGGTATGTTCTTTACAGATAGTATCACTATGGATCAGTATTGGTGGTGGTGGGTAATCCACTTATGGGTTGAAGCTACATGGGAAGTCTTTGTTGGTGCAATCGCAGCTTACGGTCTAATCAAGATGCTTGGAGCACATCGTCAAGTTGTTGAGATGTGGTTATGGATCGAAGTAGCTATGCTTTTTGGTTCAGGAATACTTGGTCTTGGTCACCATTACTTCTGGATAGGTACACCTGAGTATTGGTGGGAAATTGGAGCGTTATTTAGTGCCTTAGAGCCATTACCTCTTGTCGCAATGTTCGTTCATGTACTGTATGATTGGGGTAAAACTCAAGGTGCAGAGATGAATGCTGAGCGAACAGATGATGGTCATGTTAAATCTGTTATTAACAATAAACCTGCATTTACTTGGTTTGTATTAAATGCAGCAGGTAACTTCTTGGGTGCAGGTGTTTGGGGATTTTTCCATACACTACCTCAAATTAATCTATATACACATGGTACACAGTTTACAGCGGCTCATGGTCACTTAGCATTTTTTGGGGCTTATGCAACTATATTGGTAGGTATGATGTATCTTGCTATCCAAGGTACAAATGGCATTAAGGTTATGAAGAATACAAAATTATCTATCTGGTCAACAAGTTTGATTACTGGTGGTATGATGGGCATGACAGTAGCATTAACTATCGCTGGATATGTTCAGGTTATTGTAAGTCGTGCGCAATTAGGGGCTACTTGGTCAGCATATTTTGAAGGTCAATCTGGTGTTTGGTTTACTCAAGCTATGGACTGGAGACTAATAATGGGTGGAATTGTTTTTATAGGTTTCATTCTTTTAGTTATTGATATGTTAACAACTGGTAAAAATCCAGTTCATGAAAGAGAAGGAGAATAAAATGTTTGAAAAATTTACAGATGTTGTACCAAGTTTTTTTGGAACACTAAATCAAGGTCCACTGTTTTTGACTCTATTTTTACACACAGTTATTATCTTACCTATGATAGTGATTTATTTTCAAGAGAAAAAGCGTCTATCTAAAGAAGATTAGAGTTAGTATGTGAGACTCTTTTGAGTCTTACTATATTTTTATAATTCAATAGGAGCTATAAAATGAAATTAAATAAATTAGTTATTTCTGCAACAATTTTAGTAGTAGCATCATCAGGACTGCTTGCAGGAACATCAAATATGAATGTAAAAAAATATTCGTAAAAGAGTGCCAAGGATGTCATGAACCTAATCATGAAGGTGGTGTAGGTGCTGACTTGCGTCCTGCTATGTTAGCAAAGAAAAATAGTTATAAACTAGTTGATGCAATCTTAAATGGTCGTCCAGGAACGGCAATGCCTTCATTTTCTGAAAAATTGAACAAAGCAGATGTTCAAAAAAATATCCTCATTCTACTGATGTAAAAAAAGTAACAGATATATGCTTTGCTACAGAAAGAGATGCTGCTAGAGTTAATTTTCTTGATGGTACAAAAGGTATAGTTCTCTCAAAACATCCTGCTGGTTTTGCAGTTCATGTTACTGTTACAAACAAAAGACAACCTAGATATGCTTACTCTATATCTTGTTCGGGTCTAGTGACAATGTTTGACTTAAATAGCACAGGTACAAGTTGGTACAAGTTCTCGTGGACTAGCAGTTTCTCCAGATGGTAAATATCTTATGGTTGGAAACTATGTACCAACTTCTTCTGTAATCAATATGGATGGTAACATTGGTTCATCTCGTGTAGCAGGTGTTTATGATACTCCGTATGGTCCATATATCGCTTTTGCACTTAAAGATGCTGGGCATGTTTACATAGTTGATTACTCAAAACCAGGTTATCCAATAGTTGGAGATATTCCAAATATCGGTAAAATCTTACATGATGGTTTTGAAAATGAAGGTAAAGAGATTGGTCGTTACTTAATGCAAGCATCACAAGGTAGTGATCTTATGGGTATTATTGACTTTAAAACTAAATCTTTAGTCGCTAAAGTTTATACAGGTCAAGGTTCATCTTGGTATAACGAAAGATATGGACAACTTTTTGCTATAAATAGCATGAATGTTGGTGATGTTGTAGCTCGTATAAGAACTGCTGGTGGTGGTCTTTTTGTTGGAACAAGTGAAAACACTCCATATATATGCTCTGATAATGTAATAGGTGGTAAAGACAATTGGAATAAAATTTCTTTAATCGGAAAATAATCTCTTAAAATAGAGAGAATTCTTACTGTGAAAAATAAAAAAGGCAAAGTTATAATTCCTCGTATCTTGCATGCAGAACCTGCTAACCATGGTAAATGGGTAATGGTTTCAGAATGGAATGCTGGTCGTATCGGTATCTATGAAGCTAAAACAGGTAAATTTGTTAAATATATCAAAGGGTTAGTTACTCTAACTTTTACTTATTCAATCGAACATAGACAATCTATTCCAGGGGCATAAGTCTAGTGCTTCTTAATATTTTCCCCTTTTTAGGGGGAAATTGTATATAACTTTTATATTTATTTTTAGTCGTTATCTTTTAAATGTAAAATTTATATATAATTAATCTTTACATCAACAAAAGAAGAATTATGAAAAAAATTATTTTATCCATACTGCTTTTATCATTAGTTTTATCTGCAGATAATTTAACTGGTAAAAAGGTATTTGAAACCTACTGTTGGGGATGTCATCATCAAACGGCTATGGCATTTGGACCTCCTTTTTCTCAAATAGCAGATAAAAGAACAAAAGCTGAGATTATGGCTTATATTACCTCTCCCAAATTGATGTATAAAAAGTTTGGCTATAGACGAACAGTCATGACACAATTACATTTAAGCCCAAAAGAGTTGGATGTAATATCAGACTATATACTTTCATATAAAGGTAAATAATGTTTAGACTTTCAAATTTAATCTCATCTGTGGTAGAAAATAGACCAGAGAGAACCTTAAATGGCTCTATCGCTATTTGGAATTTTACAAATAGATGTAATCTTTCGTGTTTACATTGTTACTCAAAATCAACACTTGATGAAGTAGATACCTTAACTACAGAACAGATAAAAAAAACAATCTTAGAGATGAAAGAAAATGGTGTTAAATTTATTATCTTCTCAGGTGGAGAGCCTTTAACTCGTAAAGACTTATTTGAAATTGCTGACTTTTGTAAAAAGAATGGTATTGTAACTTACTTATCTAGTAATGGACTCTATTTTACAAATAAGAATATTCAGAGGATTGTAGATACCTTTAATTATGTTGGTGTAAGTATTGATGGAGATGAGCCAACTCATGACCATTTCCGTGGCTTAAAAGGTGCATTTGTTGAAACGCTTAAGGCTGTAAAGTTAGCAAATGCAACTGGAGCAAAAGTCGGTACCAGATATACTATCACAAAAGAGACTTTAGGTTCACTGGAGTATATATTTGACTTAGCAGAGAGAGAAAATATACCTAAAATCTATGTTTCACATCTTGTATATTCAGGGCAATGGGGTGGAAATAGTGCAGGGCGAAATCTTTTAAATATCAATAGCGAGGGTGATGTAAGACCTGACCCATTCTTTCCTCTCACTGTTGGAAATATTATAGAAGAAGATTTTGGTTCTATTTGGCAGAGTGGTGAACTCTTGGATGAACTTAGAATTCATCCAAGAAAACAGATCGATATATGTAATGGTGCTTCTCGTGCTAGAGCGTATGCAGTTACAGGTGATTTGTGGAGTGAAGACCCATCGTGTTATTTAACAAAAGAAGAAAGAGAGTAAGTAGATGATAAAAAAAATAATTTATACTGCGATAGTTACTGCATTATTTGTTGCACCACTAAGTGCTAATATAAAAAGAGAGAAGGTATTTGTAGTAGAGCGAGAAAGTAGTTCTGTTGCCGTGATAGAAAATGGACTTCCAAAAAGTCATATGTTAAATATGCACAACATGAATCTTGGAGTTATGAAGTTTTATGGTAAAGATGGCTATCTCATCAGTCGTGATGGCTATATCATGAAGTTCAATCCAGAAACAGAAAAGAAGATAGTAGAGTATAAAACAAGTAAAAGTGCTATAGGTTTTGTGATAGATAAAAACTATGTGGCAGTGGCAAATTATGATGATAAAA
>JALTUB010000198.1 GCA_027047745.1 Sulfurimonas sp. | reverse complement strand
CTGTAAAAAACTGTTTAAATGATGCAGCTCTTTCGCTTACTAAGTCTAAATACTCTGTTTTTTCTCTAAGAAGTAGTTTGTTTGCGAAGTTGTCGTACTCGTCTATGAGTATCATGAGTTCAAGTTTTTGTTCTTGCATAGCTTTGAAGATATCATTAAATAAAATTATTGGATTCTCTCTTAAAGATATGTTCAGATCATACTTTAAAATAAAGCTTTGCAATTCTCTTAAAAGATAACTTCTAAAACTTTCTTCAACATCATTAACATCAATCCCTGAAAAATCAAATCGCATAATGTGGTATTGATTAGCAAGAGAAGTTGTGCTTTTTCCTATATAAGTATCCCCAAACATCATCTCAAAATCGTTTTTATAATGTTTATCATAATAGGCTTCAAGCATAGCAATAAAAAGAGATTTGCCAAATCGTCTAGGTCTTAAAAAGATTAAAAATCTTTCATTAAGATTTTCAAGTTTTTCTATAAATGGAGTTTTATCTACAAAATAGAAGTTTTCTTGTTTTATGTTTTTAAAATCTGCTAATCCATAAGGTATTTTTTTCATATTGTTTGCCTAAAATAGTATTTTAAGAGTATTGTATCAAAACTTACATAATGTTCAACAAAATTACCTTTGCCAAAAGTTTTAGGTATAGAAACTGTGCGATTAACATTATTTATATATAATACTTTACAGTTATAGAAGATTGAGGTATGAGATGAAAAAAAGTATATTTTTAGTTGTTGTTATTTTGATTGTAATCTCAACACTTCCTATCATCGGAAATTCATTTATGAAAAAGATGATAAATGATAGGCTAGTAGCGTTAAAAAGTCATGGTCTTGTTGCTAAAAAAGATATTGGTATATCTAGTTATTTACATAGCTCAAGACATTTTGAATTTGCTGTTGAAGATACTCATAAATTTATAAACTATCTTAATACTTTCTCGGATACACAGATACCTCCTTATGTAAACTCAATGATTAAAGGTGTTATAGTTGGCATGGATGTAAGCTATAACAACCTGCCTTTTGCAAAAAGATTATCGGTAGATATTTATCCACTTGCTTTGCCAGATGAGATGTCTAAAAATATAAAAAATGAAGATTTAGCATTTTATAACTACATAAATAAGTTTTTATCTCTAAAAGGTATCTTATATCATATAAATTATAATGTAACAAATAGAGATTTTGATGGTTATATAAAAGATATAGATGAGACTTACACTTTAAAAGATGCAACTAAAATAAAGTTAGTGCTTGATAAGACTATATTTAAAGGAAGTGGTTATCTTGTAGCACCTGATAGGCTTACAACCTCGATTAAAAATATAAATATTGCTATACAAAACCAAAATATTAAATTGGGCTTTTCTTTAGAGAAGTTAAAAAGTTCATCTTCATTTACTCAAGATAAAAAAGTCGAGTTCAATACAAAAAGTTCCATAAAATCATTAAGATTGCTATCATCTAAAGATAATATTTCTATACAAAATTTTAAGTATGATATTGCAGTTAATGGCGTAGACAAAGCATCTTTAGAAAGGTTGAGAGTTTTAGCCTCTAAGTCTAAACCAAACCAGAAGTTAAACGCAGAAGTCATAAAAGTTGGTATGGATGTTGTGTCTCATGGACTCCAGATTGATATTTCAGAACTCTCTGCTGAAAATATTACTCTTGATAAAACTGAAAACTTGAAAGGCTTTAGTATAAAATCATCACTTAAAATCAAAGAAGATAAAGAGTTTCTCTCTAAAGTAAATATATCGCCGATTTTACTAATAGATGATGTTGATTTACATCTTAATGTAAAACTATCAAATGAGATTTACAACTTCATCATGAAAGATGTTACTATGGCAAGTAGTGTTTCTAGTTATGCTGTTGTGGATGCTTCAAATACTATTTTTGATATAGTTTTTTCAAAATCAAATCTTAAAATCAATGGAAAAGATATTAAATAAACATGAGATTATTATTACTCCTTTTTTTATATATCAATATTTTTGCTTCAACACTTCAGCTAGCTACTTCTGCAAATCCATCTCGTTTAAACCCTATTTTAGCAACTGATTCTAGTTCTTCTGAGATAGCTGGATTTTTGTTTAATGGTTTGGTGAAGTACGATAAAGAGTCGAAAAATATCATAGGGGATTTGGCAAAAAAGTTTTACTTTAAAGATAGCGTTACTTTGATATTTGAGTTAAAACATGGAGTAAAGTGGCATGATGAAAAATTGTTTACTGCAAAAGATGTTCTGTTTACATATAACACACTTATATCTCCAAAGATAGTTTCACCATACAGTGCAGGATTCCGTTTTGTAAAAAGTGTTAAAATGTTGGATGACTATACTATAGAAGTTATATATAAAAAACCATATTTTAAGGCACTTGAGACTTGGATGATGGGGATACTACCTGAACATATTTTAAAAGATGAAAAAAACTTGATGAATTCAAAGTTTAACACTCACCCTATAGGCACAGGAGCTTATAAACTTACACAGTTGGAGTATTCTAAAAATATAGAACTTACTGCCTTTGATGATTATTTTGAAGGAAGAGCTAAGATAGATAAAATCTCTTTTCATGTGATAGCTGACCCTCTTACAAGATTTTTGATGTTAAAATCAGGGGCTTTAGATATTGGAAGTGTTGAACCAATGGCTTACGAGAGACAATTAAACAGAGAGTTTTTTAAAAAGTTTAATATTTATGAAAATATTACTCACTCCTACACTTATTTAGGATTTAATCTTCGTTTAAAGAAGTTTCAAAACCCAGATGTAAGAAAAGCACTATCTTTAGGGATAGATAGACAAAAGATAGTAGATATTCTTTTTTTTAGTCATGCTAAGGTTTGCAGTGGTCCATTTTTACCTGGTACTATCGCATTTAATGATAGGGTTAAAGCCCCAAAACAGGATATAAAAAAAGCAAAAGAGTTGTTAAAAAAAGCAGGTTATTCAAAAAAACATCCATTTAAGTTTGAGATAGTTACATCAAACTCTAGTCCTATCAGACCTTATGCTGCACAGATTATGCAGTATCAACTAAAACAGATTGGGGTAGAAGTATCACTTAGAGTCATGGAGTGGCAAGCCTTTTTAAATATGGTTGTTTTTCCTCACAAATTTGATGCTATTTTACTTGGTTGGGGTTTATCACCTACACCAGACCCATATATGTTTTGGCATAGCGATAGTGATAAAAAAGGTGGTTTTAACCTTGTAGGCTATCACAATCCGAAGATTGACAAGATGATAGAAGAGTCTCAAACCATGATAGATAGAAAAAAACTGGGCAAAGTATGGCAAGAAATGTTTAAAATCATCACTGACGATAACCCTTATCTTTTCTTATATATACCAAACTCAATCACTGCTGTAAACAAGAGGATAAAAAATATAGACCCAAGCTTGAGTGGAGTTTGGCATAATTATATACGCTGGGAGAAAGATTGATGATAATACTTTTTGATTTGGATGGAACTTTGATAGATTCTACAGAGGCTATTTTAGACTGTTTTTATCATACTTTTGATCGCTTTGATCGTGAGCATCCTTTAGATGTTATGTACGCAAATTTGGAATAGTATAGTAATCAACTCTTTAAATATCAAATCATTCTTTGGTATTTTCAAATCAGGCACTTGAGAATTATTTGTTAAATAAACATTCGAGTGTGCGAATAGGCTTGAAACTAAGACTGTTGAGAGTAGAACATTTGTTAGAGTTTTCATAAAATATATCCTTTTGTTTTTAAGCTAGTTGTAATATAAAAACAAATTGTGGAGATTATCTAAAGATTGTATTAAATCTCACACTAATTTGTATGAGATCTCTTTTTTGCAAACTTTTCACACTCTTCTTCTGGTTTTGGAAGTCCTGTTTCAGGAGAAAGACATGGCGCACTAAATAAGTACCCACTCCACATGCCTTTAAATGTTTTTATAAATACAAGTACCCAAAACACTGCAAGCTGAATAGAAAATAGAATACCTAAAATCTTAAATACATCATATCCTGTAACTTGCCACAATTGAAATGTTGCAGCTGTGAAAACACCTATGGGAAAAGTAAAACCCCACCATCCCATGTTAAAAGGAAGACCATCTTTAAAAAATTTCAATGTAATTATCCAAGACATAACATACCACCATAACCCATAACCCCATAATAACAGACCGACAATAAACCCAAAAGAGTACAAAAACTCTGCAAATTGTTCAAGTTGTGTTCCTATAAGGACTGTTTTTGAAGCATTCCCTAAAAGTAAAAGTGATAAAGCGCCAGTTCCTAGTGGTCCTAATGTAAGCCAACTTGTAACAGCTAATGCTTTTTCTGGTAACTTATGAGATACAAGTCTTAAAAATAAAATTACCAAGATAGATAAGGCAAGAGGTACAGAAAAAGCCCAAAGGATATAACTAAATATGAGCATAGTTTCAGCAGTAGTTCCACTATAAAGTGGTGCTAACAATCCTCCTGCAGAAGCAGTGACTTCTGATGCAACTATAGGCAAAAGCCATACCGCAGTCATATTTTCAAGCTTATGTTCTTGCTGAATGGTAAACATTAAGTAAGGGAGTAGCCAACCAACTGCAATGGCTAAAAATGCATCAAACCACCACATGTATAAAGAAATATCAAGTGCTACTTCACCAAAGATGAAGTGTCCATATAATGCAAACCCCTCCAAAATAGGAACTAATGCCATTGGAATAGCTCCTAAAAACATAGACTGGATAGGATGCTTTAACATAAGCTTAACAGTTTCTGGATAAAAAATAATTCTTGTTATAAAGAGTGTTGAAAACAGTAAAAAGAAAAATATATCAACGATCCAAAGTAGTTCACCCCAAAATATTTGAGAAGCAAAGAGATCTACTTTTATATTGTGCAGTGTTAAAAAAGCGATACCTGTACCCATATTGAGAGTGAACCAATTTGGCGTGAAGTTACGAATAACTTCACTTAAATTTTTGTGTGTTAATGGTTTTATATTCATCATTTCTCCGTGATTCTATTTTATCTTCATCACGCACCTCTTTAAGTGGGATAATAAAGCTTACGATAATAAGAGTGAGAGCAAATATTAACACACTAAGACCTTGATGGTGATTGAAGTAGCTTGTTAAACTGAGGTTTCCAAGATTTGTTCCCATAATTACTTTTAGTTTATCATAATAAAGTGTAAATACAAGACCACCTAAAATACCACCGAATGCTCCAACCATAACATCAATTCTACCTTCTGCAATTGACACTGGACCAGTTCCTGGGCATTTTCCTAAAATTGCCATTGAAGCACCAAAAAGAATTCCTCCAATAATAAGACCTCCTAAAATAATAGGTTTTATGTGGTATGTTGCCCAACCAAGCTGTACCATGACAAATAATCCTAAGCTAGAGAGTCCTATTG
>JALTUB010000197.1 GCA_027047745.1 Sulfurimonas sp. | reverse complement strand
GTTGTTGCTAAACCATCTAGTGATGAGTCTGTTGTGATAGCAGAGTGGGATCCATACTCTAATCCTATCATCTCTGAAGCAAATGGTGTTATCTCTTATGAAGATATTATTGTTGGGACAACTGCAAGTGAGCAACTAGATGAACTTACTGGTAAATCTCGTTTAATGATTAATGATCATATCTCTTCTGAGTACAAACCAGCAGTTGTTTTAGCTACTGAAGATGGTGAATTGTTAAGATATGCAATTGAGCCTAAATCTTCAATATATGTTGGAGATGGAGCAACTGTTAAGGTTGCAGATATTATTGCTAAAACACCAAAAGCACTTCAAAAATCATCAGATATTACAGGGGGTCTTCCTCGTGTATCTGAACTTTTTGAAGGTCGTCGTCCAAAAGCAACTGCACTTATCTCAGAGATAGATGGTACAGTTAGCTTTGGTAAAATGCTTCGTGGTAAAGTTAGAATAGTTATCAGCAATAGTGAAAATGGTCTTGTAAAAGAGTATTTTGTTGATAAGTCTCATGAAGCAGTTGTAAGTGCTGGTGATTTTGTACACTCTGGTGAGCGTTTAACCACAGGTATTTTATCATCTCATGAGTTACTTCGTATCATGGGTGTTAAAGCACTTTATAACTACCTAGTATCAGAAGTACAACAAGTATATCGTTCTCAGGGTGTTAATATTGCTGATAAACATATTGAAGTTATCTTTACTCAAATGTTGCGTCAGATAAAAATTGTTAGATCTGGAGATACTAAATTTATCGAAGGTGATTTGATTTCTAAGGCTAAATTTGCTGCAGAAAATGAAAAAATCATGCGTCTTGGTGGTCGTCCTGCGATTGCTGAACCATTCCTTGTTGGTATCACAAGAGCTGCAGTATCTGCTGATAGTATTATCTCAGCTGCATCATTCCAAGATACAACAAAAGTATTGACTGAAGCTGCTGTAAGTGCTAAAGTTGATGAACTTGAAAATCTAAAAGAAAATGTTATTATCGGTCGTACTATTCCTGTGGGAACTGGTATATATAAAGATCAAAAAGTACAATTTCAAAGCCAAGAAGATTAATCTTCCTTTTTATAAATGCATGAGTAATAACTCATGCATTTACTCCTAAACTTCTCATATCTTCACAAATACATTAAAAAATCCTTAAAATAAGCTACTTTTAATCAGTTTTTCTGTAACATCTCGTGTTTATAATTCTCTAAAGAAATTAGAGGATTTATTTTACTGGAAAATTTAAGAAAAAGGAATTGTATGCCTACAATCAACCAATTGATTCGTAAAGAGCGAAAAAGAGTGATTAAAAAATCAAAATCACCAGCTCTTAACTCATGTCCACAGCGTCGTGGTGTATGTACTCGTGTTTACACAACTACACCTAAAAAACCTAACTCGGCTTTAAGAAAAGTTGCAAAAGTTAGATTAACTTCTGGTTTTGAAGTAATTTCATATATCGGTGGTGAGGGTCATAACCTTCAAGAACACTCAATCGTT
>JALTUB010000196.1 GCA_027047745.1 Sulfurimonas sp. | reverse complement strand
TAATATGATAATACCCTGGTATTTCTATTCTCAGTTTCCTTGGCATACTTTTTTCCTTGTTGAATCTCAAGTATTATAAAGTTATTTTGCTTAAAATACTATTACTATCACCTGACCCCTTTTGATACCTAAATTATACTATAAAAAAGTATAAAATGAAATAGTTGAAAAAAAGGTAAAATGGAGCAGAAAAAAGATAATGATTTAGTCGAAGTAAATTCCCAATACTTGGGCTAAAAACAACAAGGAGAAATATTACTCCTTGTTGTTATATTGAATATTGTAGAGTTAGAATTTGTATGATAAATACAATCTTAGTCTATGAGTACTATTTCCACCAGCAGTCATTGCGGATCTAGTAGCATACTTGAATGTTGTTGATAGATTTTTTAAACTGCCTGCAAAAGCATATTTTACATATCCACCAACTACATGATTGCTTTTGTATCCTGTATCACCGCTGAAGCGGTTATAGCCTAGACCTACTTTTGCTCCTGATACACCTACTTTGCTTAAATCATAAGCTGCACTAACCAACCAGTTTTTTACTCCTGCTGTATTATCATTAAAATACATTCCATCTGTAGTATTGTTATAAAGATTTCCTGTACCATTTCCTAAACCTGCTGTAAATGCTTCACCAGTGCTAGAAGATGAAGTTTTTCCATAAGCAAGCTTACCAGAAAGTCCGCTAGCTGATGCCCCAATCATAGCACTATATGCATTTAGATTAACTTTTGAGTTATTTATTTGTGAATTGTTATAGTAGTTTGCACCTAAAGTAACATTTACACCATTGCTTACTGCTGTGTTGTAGTTTACATCGAAGTAGCTAACACCTACCAACCCTCTTACTTTTGCATAAGCTGCTGTTAGTTTAAGACCTGTCACAGACTTGTTTACAGCAAATATAGTCCATGCACCTTTTTCACCATTGAGTCCTCTTACATCTTTGAATGCACCAGGGTGTCCGAAACCATCTGTTCTGTGCTGATATTTTGTTACATATCCGGCTGCTACTACGGTATCAGGAAGACCAGTATATCCAGCTACATAACCCTCAAATGACTCTTTTATAGCTCTTGAGCCACTTCCTGCTACTAAAGGAGTACTAATGTATTGTCTACCAACTTTTGCAAAGAAACCACTATTTGCATATCCTAAGTATGCTTCAGATAGCACAGAACCTGTACCATACATATCGCCATTAAAATCTACTTTAGCATTGTCTGATATCCAAGGTGAAGCAACTCCCTGAAATGTAAAACCAGCATTTAAGCCATAGAATTTACCTGTTACATAAGTCATATCTATACCAAGATCTGTTATGTTTGAAGTTCTACCTGTCGCAGTATTATTTCTGCTAAAATATAGTGCTTTTAAATGTCCGCTTACCTTTCCACTTGTTAATGCTGAACTCAATGAGTCTGCAGCAAAAACGCCTGTGCTTAAACTTACAGCTGCAATCGCAGCCAAACTTAGCTTAGCTAATTTCATATATATCTCCTTGTAAA
>JALTUB010000195.1 GCA_027047745.1 Sulfurimonas sp. | reverse complement strand
AATCAGGAGATTGGGAACGAGTGATAACCTAGTAAAATATGTCAATTTGTCATGAAATAAATCTACTACAGAACAATCTGCTAAACTACCAAAAATAAAATCTAAAAGGGCAAATCATGGGAAGAAGTAGATACAAAATATATGAACCAACTCAACCACATTTTATGACATGTACTATACTTCATTGGATACCAATATTTACTAGAACACAAACTACTGATATAATTTTTAACTCCCTAAAACATCTTCAAAAAACAGATAATCTAAAAATATATGCTTATGTGATACTAGAAAACCATTTACATCTCATAGCTTCAAGTGATGATATTGGTAAAAGTATGACTAACTTTAAAAAATTTACTGCAAGAGAGATTATTGATTTGTTGAAAAAGTCTAATGTCAAAACTATACTTGAGCAACTCTCCTTTTATAAAAAAGCACATAAGAAAAATACAACTTATCAGCTTTGGCAAGAGGGCATTGCACCTAAGCTTATACAGAGCGATAAGATGATGATTGATAGGATTAATTATATACATAATAATCCTGTAAAAAGAGGATATATTGAAGATGCTACATTTTGGAGGTATAGTAGTGCTAGGGATTATGATGGGGTTGAGGGGCTTATAGATGTTGAAAGGGGTTGGTAATTAAAGTTTCTGTATGCATTCCCATTCGGAGAATGGGAACGAGAGTAAATGATATTATTTATTTATGAAAATACATATTGATATTGATTGCTTTTTTGCGAGTGCTGCTAGGATTGTTGAACCTGATTTGGAGGGTAAGCCTATCGCTATTGGTGGGCGTAGTGATACTAAGATATTTACAAAAGAGGCAAAAAACCAGACTGTAAACTTTGAAAACTCTGGAAGTTTTGTTCCTACTTTTTATGCAAATTATGAGAAAGATGACTTAGATACTTTTAAAGATGAGGATGGAAAGATACGAGGGATACTTACTACCTCTTCTTATGAAGCTAGAGAGTTTGGCATCAAAACTACCATGACGATACGAGAAGCCCTACAGCTCTGCCCTCACCTTATCGTCAAAGCACCAAATATGTCTCTTTATCAAGAACTATCACACAAACTACATGAATTTTTATGTTCTAAAATACCTCTTGTAGAACAAGCAAGTATAGATGAATTTTATGCTGACTTATCGGGCTGGGTGGAAGATGAAGATATACCTGCATTTATAGAGACTCTTAAAGATGAGATAAAAAACACTTTAAAGCTTCCTGTCTCTATCGGTGTAGCAAGAACAAGATATATCGCAAAACTAGCAACAACTTACGCAAAACCTTTTGGATGTAAAATCATAAACAAAAATAACTTTGAAGATTTTATAAATCCTATTAAAGTTGGTGATTTTGCTGGTATTGGTAAAAGTATGAAAAACAGATTGAACGCAGTTCATATTCACACCTTAGGTGAGTTAATATCAAGACGAGGAACTATAGAGTCTTGGGGGTCTTATGCAAAAGAGTTGTATAAACGAGTAAGTGGACT
>JALTUB010000194.1 GCA_027047745.1 Sulfurimonas sp. | reverse complement strand
TTTGTAGTACTCTTTTAATCCTTTTATCTCAAATATCTCATTTTCAGTCTCAAGGTCAAAAAGTGCTCGTGAGCTTACTGCTACTACAAGTTTGTTTTTTAGGTCGTATGCCATTAGAGAGTTCCTTAAAGAGACAAAAACTGCGAAGCAGATTCTTGTACTTTCTTATGTATTCGTATAGGTGAAATAACTTTTATAAAAGGTATCCAACTTTTTACTATAGGGATGATTTCAAAATCCGATGTTGCCATCACTGAGATGATTAATTTGCTATCATCTTCTTGAATGATTTTTTGAGATTTTGCGATGGGCTTTTCTTTGAAAAATTTTGCGACATGATTGTCTATTTCCATCGTGACTTCAAAAGGCTCATTATCGCTAAACCATATACTGATGGCATTGTCTAAGATGTCTTCGACCTTTTTTGGAATACTAAAGGTATCTGTATGAACTTTTTTAAGCGTAGCATTTTTGATGTAGTAACTTTTGAGTTTACTGCTCTCATCTGTGGCAACAAGGTACCATAAACCTTCAAAGTTTACTATCTTGATAGGGTTGATTGAAACTTCTTGAAATTTTTCTTTTGTGGAGTACTGGACTGTGATAGGGTGCTTTGCAAGAATGGCTTCTTCATACTCTATCATGTTTTCAAACTCACTACTGATATCTTGCATATTGAGTTTAGTAAAGATGGGGGAGTATTTACGATTTTTTAGTTTGTTTAGAATTGTTTGAGATTGAGAGTGAAAATCATCTCCTAAACTCTTAGAAAATTCCTCTAAAATATCTAAAGCAATAGTGTCTTTTATAGAAAGATTCTTGTCAAGTTTAAAATCTTTTTCCATCTGCCAATGTTTTTTCTCATAAAAGATAGGAAAGTTTAGCAGTCTCTCTTTAAAATCTCGTTGAATTGTCCTAAGACTTACATTGTACTCATCTGCTAAGTCTTTAGGCTGAAGCTTTTCTCCTTGGTAAAGTCTGGAGAGAATACTTGTTAATCTGTAGAGAATTTTATCGTAATCGTGTTTCATTTTATTTTACTTCTGCCTTTTACAACATCTACTAAGATACTTAACTTAGCAATACCTAAGATACTTTTTCTAAGTTCCACTACATCATGAAGCTTTGCTGCTTCTCCATGTACAGATTCATTTCTAATCTTTTGAATCATACTTATATAGTAAGGGATAGTTGAAGATATAAACTTTTTTGTATGATAATTTTCTATTGAACTCTCTATTGTGTTTTTAACCTTATGTTCTCGTAGCAAAAATTTATATGTGCCAATATTTGGCTTATGGTTAAATATATCTTTTATTTTATACTCTCTTGACTGAACGGAGTAAGTCACTTCTTCTATGCTCTTATCATGAGCTACAAGATGAGTAAATAGTGCTTTTACATAAACATATAGCTCTTGCTCCATAGTCTTCGCATACTTGATGATAACAGTGCTAAAATCATAACGAGGGTTCAGTCTGTTTTGTACATATTCCATTTCTGCTGATATGATGTTGTCTAA
>JALTUB010000193.1 GCA_027047745.1 Sulfurimonas sp. | reverse complement strand
TAGGTAAATCCGATGACTTCAAAAAACAACCTCTTAAAATTCACACAAAGAGCATTTGAATCACTTGTTTAAAAATATTCCACAATGAGTTTACAAAAACACCCAAAAAACAGTCAAAAATACCGTAATGGTCATTTTTAGTGCATTCTTTTTATTTCAGTTTTTTTAGTGTGTTTTGGAAAGTAGTCCTTTTTTTAGATTAGGATGTTTCAAACAACTCCAAGAGAAACCTATCAGAGTTCTCACAATATCGTTTGATACGTGCCATCGTTAGTGGTTTTTTAGTTTGAACGTCATCAACAATTATTTTTTCCCCTTTATGGGCATTTAAAAAGAGTTGATAATAATTGACTGCGAAACTTCTTAGTATTGAGATACTATAGGGATTAATATAAGCGATATGCTTATCCTCACAGGTTAACATATCTAAGTGGTAATGATACGTTTCTACTCTCCAATGTCGTATTAGCATAATACCAAAAGCGTGAGCGTCTTCTTTAAAATTAGCAATAAGATACTGTTCATTAGTTTTTACTTCACCACTCTTTAAATCTATGGACGTTTTAGTCACTTTGATAATGGATTGAATATTGTCAAACAGTGTATCAAATAAGACCAAATTACAAGAGTCACTTTGAAACACTTCTACTTTACGTGATATCTGCTTGTTACCTTCAACTTTATAACTATCTTCACTATGGCTACTTGAAGGTTCTTTAAACGCATTAGCTACCGCTATAGCTTTCTCTTTTAAGCATTTTTGATTGTTCTTGAGTTTCGCCATATAGAAATTATTTTGCTTATTGATCCTATTAAGAATCTCATGCTGTGTCAGCATCGCATCAAAGGAAAAGATTTGTCCTGATTCACTAAAGAGAGTATCTTCTTCGAGTTCCTTTTTAAAGGCAGGTATCTCACTTTTTTTCTCTTCACCAATAGGGTGATGAGCTATAACAATTTTTGCTTCTTTATCTAAAATATTTAGAACAGATTTATGATGTTTTTGTACATATTGGCCATTCACGTCACTTCCATTGAGCCATTTCCCATCGACAGCTATATGATTAGAGGTTCTATATTTTTTAAATGTTTCTCTAAAAATAGTTTCAATCTTGTTATTATCAACATTTATTAAAATGCGATGTAAGGTAGATTCTGATGGTATCAGAATCTCCTCTTTATCAAAAAGTTTTAGAAAATGTTGATTCGTACTATTAAGTTCCATCCAGTCATGTAATGCTTCAAAGGTAACTTTACCTTTTAAAAGTCCTAAAAGTGTCATGAAGAGCACTTCAGATAAGGGATATATGATTTTTCCTGTATGAATTCTAAAATCTTCTACAGTTGCCAGTCTTTTAAGGAGTCGTTTTTTTTCAATATGTTTCATAATATTAGAATAGCATAAATAACGCTATTTTTTTGCTTAAACTTTTCTTGGAATATGATTTGTTATTTCATCGGATTTACCTAGATAAAGAGGAATTAACACAAACTACAAGAGTTGCATTAAAAGCTCAATATGATAAATCATTAGAGCAT
>JALTUB010000192.1 GCA_027047745.1 Sulfurimonas sp. | reverse complement strand
ACAATAGTTTTGCCATCGGGAGAATATGCTACTGAAGTAACCCAACCTTCATGCCCTTTTAAAGTTGCAATTAAATTATAATTTTTTGCATCCCATATTTTTATTGTTTTATCTTCTGAACCTGATACAATAGTTTTACCATCGGGAGAATATGCTACTGAAAAAACACTACCTTCATGCCCTTTTAAAGTTGCAATTAAATTATAATTTTTTGCATCCCATATTTTTATTGTATTATCATATGAGCCTGATACAATAGTTTTACCATCGGGAGAGTATGCTACTGAAAAAACACTACCTTCATGACCTTTTAAAGTTGCAATTAAATTATAATTTTTTGCATCCCATATTTTTATTGTATTATCATATGAGCCTGATACAATAGTTTTACCATCTGGAGAATATGCTACTGAAGTAACAATATTTTTATGCCCAATAAGAGAAGATATTGCTCTGTCATTATAATTTGTGATTATGTATTTGGCTTGGGCTATTGAGTTAGTCACATCTTGTTTTTTATTCATTTTTTCTAAAGCGGCAAAAGCAAAAAGATGAGCTTTTGGTATTTCCTGATTTTTAAAAGTAATTTTTGATTTTTGTAAAAGTGCCAGCCCTAAATTGTATTGAGCTTTTTCAAGCTCTTCTTTCATCTTATATTCATTTAAATTTGCCCTTTTTGCTTCTGACAAGGCATTTTCTCTTTGAAAAAAAGCAAAGCCGCCAAGCGTCACAGAAACAATCCCAAAGCCAATTGAACCCAAAAACATTCTTCTTTCAAGCCTTTTTTTTTCTTCTTCTTTTTGTGCTTTTTCCTTCTCTTGTCTCTCTTTTTCTTCTTCACTTAATAATATGAACTCTTTTTCTTCTTCACTCCAAGGTTTATCAGACCAATTTTGAGCTTTTTCCAAAAGAAGTCCGCCTAAAAGAGCACTTTTGCTTTTATGTGATTTTTTCCACTCTTTCATAGCTATGCGCACTTGTGCACGAGTAATAAAAAACTCTTTTTCTTCATTAACCCAACTTTGTAATTGTGACCAGTTTTGAAGAATGGATTCATGAGCAATTTCGTATATTGTTATGCTTGTTTTATTATCATTTTGTAAACTACTGCTTACAAGAAGCCTCTCTTGGACAAACGCATCGGCAATTTTTTGTGATAAAGGGCTTAAATCGTTTTTTAAGGCAATTTTTTTGCTTGTTTTGCCATCTATATCTATATCAATGAGATGATATAAAAACAGCTCCTTACATTGCTTAAGGAGTTCATCTTTATCCAGTGAAGCATCAATCTTGCTTGGGTTGGAAAAAATCTCCTCAATTTTTGTTTCAACTATCGCATAAATCGGATTATTACTGTTTTTTGTCAAAGAGAGATAATTTTTAAGTGTTACTACTCTCTCTTTGTGTTTGTAAGGATTTTTGAAGAAGTCTTTGGTCAGCTCATTTAGAGTATAAGCAAGAAGAGGAAGGGCTTTAGAATCTTTGATATCTTGACGCATTCTCTCTATAAGAGCTTCTTCTAAAATAATATCAGATTTATATGCAGGATATTTG
>JALTUB010000191.1 GCA_027047745.1 Sulfurimonas sp. | reverse complement strand
AAAGGCGGTCGTAAACGTAAAATGACAGATAGTAAATTGAGTGCTGCAAAAAAACTTTTAGACAATGGTGTTCTACCAAAAGATGTTGCCAATAATCTTGGAGTGTCCCTTGCTACGCTTTATCGGCGGATTCCGGCTAGTGGCAATTAAGCTATTTTAAAGTTTCATGTCCCAATCGGTACCTTTATGGACATCGAACCTATATAGGGATATTGATTAACATAACGTAAATTCTCTTGAAAATTGTTGAGACCCCTTCCAGTGAAAATCTCTTAAGCTGGGAAGAATACTTAAACAAGTTTAAGTCTATATGGGCAAGTAATGCCTTTTATGGATTTGTACCCATGTAACTAAAGATGAAACAAGAAAGATAGAGGCTGCCGCCAAAGAACTTGGCATCAGTATGAGCACTTTATGCAAAATTAGCCTCGCAAAGTTTATCTCCCTAGGTATTTTAAAACAACTGTTAAGCACTGTGATGGATTTTAAGCTCTTTATAAATCACATCAAGTATCAACTTAGCAAACCCTTGTTGAATCCTATCTTCACTAAGAGCTTGTGTTGCTAAGGTGTTATGTACATCCATAGTGCCAATGATAGCATCTGTAACAGCTACAGGAAAATCCCCAAGCATTGCTTGTTCTTTTGAGTTTGTTTGAAGTTGTTGCATTACAGCATCATTCTCCATCACTTTGTCTTTTACAGTGTTAATATAGTTTATTTTATCTTGGTCTGTGAGATCTCCTGAAAAAAGTTCATTCATTTTTTCTATGATGACACTCAGAGGGTCTGTCTTTGTCTCTTTTGACTTTCCTTCTCCTGGATTTTCAGGATTAAGGGTTCCATCTTTAAGGTTAATTTTTTGCACTTTTTTATTTTTGAGTGAAAAGTGTGTCATCTCAACAGCACTAAGATCAATATCTTCCTGCAAATCAAGTACCTTTAAATTGGGTAACAGCCCTCTTGCATAAACACTCAGTTTCTCCAGTTCTGCATCCTCATAATCAACTATCTGCGATAAAAGCTCATACATCCTTACAAATGTATCTAAATCCTTTTTAAACAGCTCTAAGGCATCTTTTTTCTCTTTGGCTCTGCCTATCTCTATCTCGGCATTATGTGTACCACTAGTATCACCATTCTCTTTTGCTCGCTCCAATACCTCTTTGGCAGTTTGCAACTCCTCTAAAGCCTCTTTATATCTACCTTTAAACCTATCTGCTGCTGGTTTTACAGCTGCACTACGCGCTGCTTGTGTACCATTTGGATCAAAAAAGGCAAGTGCAAACTGCTCCACTTCCTGCGGGGTGAAAATATGGTAGTTTTCAAGTTTGAGTTGCAGATCAAATATCATATTTGGATCAGTTACATCACTGAGTGTTGTTTTTTTGTAGTATGGAGCAAAAGCTTCTTCTATATCTTCAGCTTTGTTATAAAAATCAAGTATAAAAACTTGACTCTTATTTGGGTATGTACGATTAAGGCGTGAAAGGGTTTGAACAGCCTCAACACCTTGAAGTTTTTTATCGACATACATTGCACAAAGTTTTGGTTGATCAAATCCTGTTTGAAACTTATTTGCTACTATCATTACCTGATAATCATCACTGTCAAAGGCATCACGCATATCACGCCCTTTTAGTTCTGGATTCATCAAGGTTTCTGTATGCTCCACTCCTTCATCTTCCACTTTACCAGAAAATGCAACCATTGCACGCAAGTTTTCATAACCATGCTCTTGTATGTAGCCATCAAAAGCCTGTTTATACCTCACAGCCTCTTTTCTTCCACTCGTTACTACCATTGCTTTTGCTTTACTATCGAGCAGATGTGCTATATGCTCTTTAAAATGCTCGATGATAATTTCCACTTTCTGAGCAATATTATAAGGGTGCAATCGCACCCATTTTGCAAGACGCGTTTTCACTTTTTTTGTATCGACCTCTTTGTCTTCACTGGTTGCAAGCTTATATGCCATATCGTAAGTAGTGTATGATGCCAATACATCAAGGATAAAACCTTCCTCTATCGCTTGTTGCATCGTGTAAAGATGAAATGGTTCAGGAGTATTATCTTTACTTAGTGGCAACTCTGGATTTGGTAATGTCCCAAACATCTGTATGGTTTTTGGCTTAGGGGTGGCTGTAAAAGCAAAATAGCTGAGATTTTTATTGTTTGTTCTGGCTTCTAAGGTTGCAGTGAGTATATCCTCTGCACTAAGTTCCTCATCTTCACTTATCTGCTCAACTGCTAGCACCTCTTTAAGCTCCTTTGCTGTTTTTCCTGTTTGGCTCGAGTGTGCTTCATCTGCTATGATAGCAAAATTCCGCTCTTTGAGTGTCGCTCTTTTGCGTATAGCATCGAGCACAAATGGAAAAGTCTGTATAGTTACAATGATAATGGCAGCTCCACCCTCCAGGGCAGCAGCTAACTGCTCACTTTTACTTCCTTCTCCCATCTCGCGATTTATACGAACCACAACTTCTTCTTTGTGTTCAAATTGCGAAATGGTCTCTTGCAACTGATTGTCAAGCACCGTTCTATCGGTAATCACTATCACACTGTCAAAAATTCTTTCATTATTGTCATTATGGAGAGATGAGAGCTGATGGGAGAGCCAAGCTATAGAGTTGGATTTTCCACTCCCTGCGCTGTGTTGTATGAGATACTTTTGCCCACACCCTTTCTCTTGAGCATCGTTAAGCAGTTTGGAAACAGCATCAAGCTGATGGTATCTAGGGAAAATAAGTGTCTCTTTTTTATGCTTTCTTCCCCTAAAGTCCTCTTCATATTTGACTTGCAAGTGAATATACTTTGCAAAAATATTAAGCCACACATCTTTAGAAAAAATCTCTTCCCAAAGATATGCTGTGGCATATCCATTCGAATTTGGTGGGTTACCTGCTCCCTCATCTCTACCTTTATTAAACGGTAAGAAAAATGTTTTTTGCCCATTGAGTTTAGTTGTCATATATACTTCATCGGTACTCACAGCAAAATGCACTAGAGCACGCTTGTTAAACTCTAAAAGTTTTTCACCTTTTGGGAGTCTGTTGCGCTTATATTGGTTGATGGCATCGTGAACATTTTGAGTAAAGTCTGTTTTTAGCTCCACGGTAGCCAAGGGAATGCCGTTTAAAAACAGCACCAAATCTATGGAGTTTTTGTTTTGTGTAGAGTAATATACCTGACGTACTACACGCAGTATATTTTTATCATAGTTTTCATTGAGCTTTGCAGAGTAGAGATCTGGTTTAAATTGAGTGAGTTTGAAACGGGCATTGATATTTTTGAGTTCATGTCGCAAACAGTATAAAGAGCCTTTTTTATCTAACTCTTTTGCTATAAACTGACAAAAAAGTTCATCGGTATTAGTTTTATTACGAGCGGCAAACTTTTCGTATGCCTCTTTTTGTGTTGATTTGATGTAGGATAAAAGATCTTCTGGATAAAGTACCAACTCTTTATCATACCCGCTTGATACCCCTTGCACCCACTCATGTGAAGTCAAATACTCTACTATTTCATCTTCAAAAACTATCTCTTTGTGTTTACTCATCTTGCCCCATCTCCTTTACTGTGATCTGTTTACTATACTCTCCATGCTCTGAGTTAGAATCTTTAATATTTAAAATACCATCTCCATCTAAATCCATATATCCACTTGTCTGCATAACTCCAAACCAGTCTTTATCTTTACTCATTGGAGCTATCACTTGCTTTTCCCCTATTAAAGTCCAACATATTGTTAAATTATTATCTATAAGAAATTTCATTAACTTATTTTTACATACCATTAGATATGGATTGGATTCATTATATATGCTTGGATCAAAACATACAATCTCTCCATCTTCATCAATGAAAGAGCCCTCTTGTTTTGCATATCTCATTTTCATACCTTCAAAAAGTATTTTGGATGGTTTTTTCATACGCAAGGAGTCCTCTTTTGAATAATCAAATTCAGACTCCCAATAATATTGAGAAGAAGTTAAACCAATTTTATATGGATATTTTCCTTTAGATGGATAGCTATCTATCTCTGACCATTCACTATAACCATAGTATGGATTTTGAAAAAAATCATACGTAGAAGACCAGTAAAACTCTCTGTTAAACATTTGATAATGTTCTTTAGCATCTGGCATCCAATTATTCCAAAAACTTTGTTTTTTTGCCCAATCTTTAAAGTTGTCAATATTTTCATTTGGAATAAAATAAGCATGCAAAATATACCAAGCTTGCTTATGAACTATATCAGATTTATTAATGCCTTTTTTAATTGGTTCTATCCAATTAGGATTAGAATCTAAAGAGATCCATTCTTTGCCATTTTCATCAGTAAAAAATATACAATTTTTTGGATGTGGTAAATCATCTGTAAAATTGATCCATTCTTTATTTAACATTTTCCACTGAAAATTTGCTTTAGGACTCCACCAAAATTTACTATCTGTCGCAATATACCAATTTGATTTAGTCTC
The DNA here is from genome assembly GCA_027047745.1 of Sulfurimonas sp. Taxonomy (GTDB): domain Bacteria; phylum Campylobacterota; class Campylobacteria; order Campylobacterales; family Sulfurimonadaceae; genus Sulfurimonas. Next base: position 12,419 of record JALTUB010000191.1, on the reverse strand, counting down.
TTTTAGTAAAATTGTCGGGTCTATATCCCTAACATATGGTTCGTATGCTCCTTGATACTCAATATATTTTTTCTCATCTCTCCATCCACTACTTGGATCTCTCATTTTAAAATTATCTGTTATTCGAGCTAATGTATCATACATCGCTATCCACTGATATTTCTTACCTATTCTCTCTATATTATGGCTATGGCTATCGTAGCTGTATCGATTTTTTGCTTGTATAGCTTTTTCTGCTTCATGAAAAAATTCTCCATCATAGCCATACTCTTCAAATATTTTTTTAGTGGCATAGTTACTTACAAGTTGTTCATCTTTTCTATCAAGAAAATTATCTATTTTAGAACCGAAAACATACCTTCCAAAATCTCCGTATCCACCAAATCCTTTTCCATTTCCATACTCAGTCATCATAGATGATATTATGTTACTTTGATGATATCTTTTATCATCCCTATCGTGGTATCGTTCTATCTCTTTATTGGTAGGAAGCTCTTTAATTTTAGGAAAATAACTTTCATAAGGTGGTTTTACCTTTTCATAATCAAGATTGAGTTCAAGTCCAAGATATAAAATATAATCGATTGTATTTTTTGCATAATCTCTAAGTAAGATGTGAGGATATACGTCATTACGATCAAATATAGTTTTATAAATATATTCTCCAAATTCTTTTAGGTTATCATTTTTTTCAACTCTAACGACTACACCAAAAGCAACTGCGAATAATCTCTCATATATATACGGTTCGTAAATGTCTTCAAACTCTTTTAAAAGCCTTATCACTACAACTATTCTTCCCTGTAAAATAGAAATAAGAGACTTTGTCGCATAATCTCTTAGTTTTCTGTTTGAGGTAGTCAATAACCAAGATAAAGCAATAGCAATCAGAAAAGCTGATTCATCAGATATATACTTTCTATCTTCATTTGACCAAGACCAATCAATTAATCTTTTTATAGGATTTATACCATAATCTAAATATATATCATTGAGTAGTACAATAAACCAAACATCTCTATCTTTCATAGTGAAATCTTTAAGATAACTATGCATTAACTTTGCATTAAGTGGATGATTTGGATTCGAAGCTACTAAAAAGAAAATTTCAAATATATTTTTTTTAATAGCTTCATTTTCTATATTCTTTAAAATTCTTTTAACTGTTACTTCTAAAATGCTTTCTGCCTTTCTCCATAGCAAACTTTCAAAAAATGCCTCAATTAAAACTCTATCTTGTGGTATGACATCAATTAATTCAACATTATAATCTTCAGGAAGTTGAATGCTTATAGCTTCAATGATCCCTTTATTTTCCCAAATATTATCTTCTTTAAATAGATTTTTTAATGACTCAACTTCAAATGATTTTTTCGGATTATCTTTATCAACATACTTTTCAAGTAGATATTTAACCTTTAAATGATCTTCAAATCTTTCGTAAACTATATAAACAACTTCGTAAAATTCCTTTGTTTCATAATCATATTGCATATTTTGCGTCAAAAGCCCTTCAGATACTAAATCATCCAACAAACCACTTTCTAGTCCATATTTTGATGCTATAGTCTCTATTCTTTCACAAGCTTTATCATAAGGTATAATTTGATAATCTATAGTTTCAACAACCAAACTATCAATTATTTTATTAAGTACATGCAATCTTTTTATTTGTGGGTATTTTTTTATTAATTTATACTCAATCCCCTCAATAAAAAATTTGATTATATTTGAAATCCCCTCATACCCATCAGGAATCCTTGACAAACCTTTTTTGCTTAATCCTTCACAAAACAATTTTAAAAATAAAGGATTAGAAAATTCAGGATGTAGCAATGGAATAGAGGGTTGTTCTATTTTGTAATAATCAAAAAACAACTTTGTTGCATCATACTCAATATCTTCAAAGCCATAATGAGTTACAAAAGCCATTTTATCATCACTTTTAAGAGCTTCAGGAATAATTATTTCTTTATATGAACTTCTAATGCTCAATACAATTCCCAGCCATTCATATTGTTTAAAAGACTCTATAAAACTAGCTAAGAATTCATTCCAGAAACTTTTACCTGCACCTTCATTAATAGCATCTATAAAAATAATCACTCTTCTTTGTTGAGCTTCTGCTTTAGAATTTAATGCCCCTAAGAATTCAGCTTCTGAGCATTTTAATCTTAAAATATCATCTAAAATTTGACTCCAAGGAGACTTGTCTTGTCTAAAATGTTGTCCGAGTAAAAATATAGAACTATAGCCATCTTCTAATCTTTGATTTACAATATCGGCAAGTAAGTGTGATTTACCTATACCTGCCTCACCATCAAATATCATATATGGATTATTTACTAGTTTATATAATGATTTATCAAATAGTATATTATTAAAATCTCTTAACGACGATATTGCCTCTCTTATTTCTCTAATTTGACCATCGTATTGTGTTGCGGTTCTATATCCATGGGTAGTTTCGATATTTTTTTCTTTTATTTCTTCTTCATTTAACTTATCTAAATCATCCCATATTGTTTCAGACAAGTCTTTAATAAGATTTAATAATACTTTTAAAGATTCAAAGTCTATTTGTGCAGTTCCAAAAAAGTCTATAGAAAAATATAATTTTTCAAGCTCTTCAGTTTTCACTTGAAGTTGTTTTATCCTTTTAAGTAATTTATCGTCTTTTGTATAGTTGTGTTGAACAAACTTTCTATAATTCACCATCATATCATGATACGAATCATCAAGTGTATTTTTAAAATATTCATTTCTACTTGAAGCATTAAAGTTTTCAACTACATCTAATTCAACATTTATTTCAGGGGTATATCTCTCACCTAAATCTTTTATAGCAAGTTCATTTTGATTCTTAAGACATTCATTTGACAAATCAATTTCACCAAAAAAGAATTTTCTTAATCCTGCATTTTCTTCTTTTGCCAATCTTTCAATTATCTCGGAACTTCCCCAATAAACTATATCAATATCTTTACAATATTTATCTTTTGCAAACTGTTTCCACTTTTTTACTTTTTCATTCCATTTATCCATGAACCATTGTTGATTGTCTATTCTTGGGTCTGCTCTATCTAAAGGTATAGTAACATAATATTGAATTATTTTAGGATGTTTATCTAATGCCGTTTTAAAAGATTTTTCTATTTGATTCCATTGAGTTTCTTGAGGTGTTGATGAAAACCATTTGGCTTGAAAACCTATCTCATTACCATCATCAAAAACAACATAACACTCAACTCCCCCATCTGGGTTACCAACTTTTATGTATTCTTTCTTGTGTTCAATAGGTTCTTTTTTTGCTAATTGGCAAACAAGCTCTTCAAAAGCATTGTTTTGGGAACTGTCTAAACTAATTATGTTGTGCCAATTAAAATTATACATGTTAAACTTCTTCTAAACTATAAGTCTCATCATACAAATCTCTTAAAGACTTACCATTGTATAGCCAGTGTCTAGCTGGTTGAACAGCATAATCTAACCCTAGTATCTCTTTAGTAGCACGAGTTAATGACATCTCTTCATTATTGTATAAAATCTTTTTACTACTTATTACTTTTACTGTAATTGAACTATCTTCAATATACTCTAAAATTGAACCGATCTCTATCCCCATCTCTTGATAATTCATTTGTGGTCTTTTTTTAACTTTTTTTGCCGAGTCTTTTTCAGCTTCTGTCACATCTTTGTTAAGACTTTCATTCACTTGAGGTGTAACTTCTTTATTGCCCAATAACTTTAAAATAGATATAGCTTGTTCTGGTTCAATATTAAAAAATTCTCTTTTAGGATTTACTCGACTTGGGTCAAATGCAATATGTAGTGCTGTTTCAACTTTGGAACAGTCCTCAACTTCTACAGCATATGCACACTCAAATGGAAGAGGTACTCCCGTCGAATATAACTGACTCATTCTAAGAGATACATCACTTTGTGTAGTTTTACCAATCTTAACAATATTTGGCATCGCAAGATTTGTTAATACATATACAATTTGTTTCTCCATATCTACTCCCCTCCCAACATAAATCCAACTCCAAAAGCAGCTGCTAATGGTAGTAGCCAATTAGAAGTGTTGGAGGTTTGTGCTGTTTGTGCTTGATATTTTTGTATAAACTCTATTTGCGTTTGAATATTTGGTAGATACTCTATCTTTGCATCTTCGGGGGTATTTTGCAGGGCATCTTTGATATATACATGTAAAAGAAGTAACTCTTTGAGCATCACCAAACAGATAGAGACAAAAGCATCTATAACCTCTTGCTCTTCGCTAAAATCATCAGCATAAAAACACTCTATATCTTCATATAATTTTATGAGCTTATCTATCTCGGTACCTAGCAAACCGAAAGAGTATGCTATCTTACTGTCTGCTTCTTGCTCATCTTTGTAGCTTTGATTAAGTAGTGGAGTAACTTTATTTTGTAGAGTATCAAGAATTGAACGGTTATAACTATCTAGTTTTTTAAACCACTCTTCTATATCTGATTCTAAAAAAACAACCTGCCTTGTTTTGGCTATCTTTTTAGATAAACTCTCTTTTGTACGGAGTTGATTTTGGTTGATGGTGTTGTATGTTTTTTGCATTAGTCTATACTCAAATCAATTAGATTGGCAAAATCTTTAAACAGCCGATCATAACTTGCTTGGTGTCTATATCTAAACGGTAGTTGATTTATAAAACTTTCATTTATGTTAGAAAAGTTTGTTTTGTATGCTTCATGCCATGTAATAAAAAAATTCAAATAAGCTTGATTATCAATCTCCATAAATTTTTCTAACATTTTTTTTGCATCTTCATGCGCTTTGATATCACCAACTACTAACTTTTTATAGAGATTTGGAGTTTTTATTTTTAGTAATATCAAATAAATTAATATCCCGTTTCCTTCCCCAGTTAAACCAGAAAAAGAGTATAAAGCAACTGCTTTTTCAATATCTCTCAACGACATTTTAAAATATTTAGCCCAAAGTCTTAAATGTGCAGTAAATCCATCATGTTCACCATTATCCCTCCTAAATTTATATTTTTTTATAGTTAAATTTATGAATGCTAATTGTCGTTGCTCATAATTAACTCCATCATATAATGGCTTAGGCAAGGAAAAGAAAAAGTTTACAAACTTACCCAAATATGCACTAGCATCAGTTTCAAGACCATATACTCCTTTAACAGCCTTTTCTAATTGTTCTCTATTGAGCAATAAAACAAAAATAACATTAGGAACATCAAAAAAATGTTTAACTCTTTCAATTACATTCACTGCAAAATCTGGTTTGCATCTGTCTAGTTCATCAATAAAAATCACTATAGGTTTATCTTGTATATCTGCAAAGTCAGCCAAGTTTTTTTTGAATTCTTTCATCGCCACTTTATCTTGAGAGTATGACTCTAGATTATTTTCTATAAAACTACTTGCTAATTCAGCAAAATGAGAAGTTTCATTTTCAGAAACTTCTCGAATTTCATCTGAGATATTTGTTGTCCCCAATAAAAATTTTCCACCTGCATTAATAGCTATTTTTCCCATTGTTGGGAGCAAAGCTTTTGCAACGGCAATACTATTTTTTTTAAGATTATCCTGTAGGGAGTCTTCTTCAATCAACTCTAAAATTTCAGAACTCAAAAGAACAAAAGGATCTTCTATATAGTCTTGTTCAAATGCATCAATATAAATTGTCTTATGCCCTAAATCTTGTAAATGTTTATTCCAATTTTTTCCAAACCAAGTCTTCCCTTCACTCCAAGGAGCATCAATAGCCAAAACTGAACCATCATTTAATCGCTCTAAGTAGCCTGTAAGCTGTTCCGCCAATCTTCTTCTATCTAGTTTATCATTCGAAAATGCAGTATCACCAACGTATTCCCTTGTATTAGCACTTAATAATGGTTCTGTATCTTCAAAGTTTGGCATTTCTCTCCCTTATCTCTTCGTTCGTCTTTTAACAGCCATTATAAAATGATAAATAAAAACTGTGTAGAACAATAAAAATATTAAACTAACAAACTCCATATCCTCTTTTAAAAACTTTTGATAGGGGATGATATTTTTAGCAAAATTATTCATATCATTAATTATACTCTGAATTTGTTGATAATTGTTTGGAAAGAACTCCTTTATTGTAAAAATTTCTGCAAAATCCAGTGTTAGTATATATGCTATTGTAAGGATACATAGCCATACAAATGGCAACAAATAACTCTGCCCATAGTCTGAAAATATTTTATTTAAAAATAAAATGATCTTTTTCTCAGGATCATTCCAAAATGGAGTCTCTTTCTTTTGCTTATTCATCTCAAAAGCAAAATATCTGTTTGCTTCAGTTGTATTACCAACCTTATCAAATGAGTGTTTTATAATCCTAAAAGTCTCTACATCAGTATTGTCACTGTTGATATCTGCATATAAAAAGTTTGGATACTCATTAAAGTTTGCTCTACTGAGTTGCAAACCTCCATTAAAAATAGTACTTCTAAAATTCACAAAGTCTCTAAAAGTTACATACTCAAACCTCACACTTGCAGCTTCTTTGCGATTAAAAGAGCCAAACTTTGAAAACTCAAAACTAGTAAAGGCATCACAAGTGGTTTTATACATAAAAAACTCAGCAAAAGTACAATTTAGTAACTCAAAGATTGACTCAAAAGAGCTGTACATGATTCGCATCTCTTGGATAGTCACTTTTTCCATCTCAAATTTACTCTTAAAGAGACACTGATTAATATCAAAATCTTCGATACTGATGTATTTAAGAATAAGTTCTGCATCATGTGTACATTTTTGAAAGGAAAGTATTTCTATATTTCCTTTAAAATGGGTAGTATTTTGGAATAAAGGCTTTTTAAAAACACTGTTTGCAAACTCAAGCTCTGTAAAAGAACAGTCCATAAATTGAGAATGTTCTAAGTATATATTCTCTTCACTACTTGAACAACTGACTCTATCTTGAAAATCACAACATTGATAGATCACATTATCCACATTTTCAAGCATTGCATAATTTTGCAAGTTCCAATAGTCATCAAACTCGCAATCTTGAAAAAACACTTCAACACCAGGTAACTCCATCCATGCTACATAAAATTTACAATAGTTAAAATGTATTTTCCCTAACTTCTGTAACAATGGTATGTAGTTCCAGCTGTCTCGTTCATCATATACAGGAAATGCAATATGGTTCAATATGATCGTAACATCTCTTATTTTTGCTTCTAAAAACTCATCAATTGGCAGCTCATCTCTTAAATAAGCAGATACATTTGCTCTATTAAATTTTTCATCTTCTTTGCTATAAGCAAAAAATGCATCTACAATATAATTTAAAAGCTCTTGTTTGAATAGATCTAAATCCTCCCATGCCTTATGATAATCATGTTGAGCATCCTCTTTTGAACAATGCAATATACACTCATCATGATGTTTATGTGCTGGCAGCGAGCATTTAGCATAACTCTCTATATTACATACTTTACTCATTAAACTCTCTTACATCAATTTTTCCAGTAACTACAGCACTTATGAGTGAGTTTCGTCGCTCTTTTAAAAGGCTTATCGAAGCAGCAATAGATTTTTTAATTTCTGCCTCCATTTTAACAATTGTAGCTACTTCTTTTTGTAATTTTATAGAAGGTACAGGTATTTTCTCTTTCATTAAAGTATTTATATTTAAAGGTCTATTTCTTCCAGCTGAGCCTACAGAGTTTTCATTAAGTAAAAAATCTCCCTCTTTAGTTGTCAGGTATGCCCATAAATATTCTGTATTAAGAATATTATTTTCACCTCTAATAATTGGATAACGATGAGAAACGATACAGCTATTTTCATCACTACCAGCCAAAGCAACGGCACCTTCCCATGCAAATTGACCACTTAAGATTAGATCACCTTCTTTTACCCAGTAAAAATCTGAATCTCCTAGTTCATCTTCAGGTTTGAGAGGCTTATGAAACAATCCCCTTCCTCTATTATATAAACCTAATGCTTCATACTCTGTATCTGACACTCTATTAACTGGTCTAAAAATTTGTTTTACAGCATATTTTAAATGTTTAAATTGTGTTTGCTTATCTTTAATAGCTAGATCTACTTTTACTTGGCGTTTCTCTTTTAAAAGCTCTATGAGCTTTTTTTGTTTATTCATAAGGATATTCAATTTAGTAATTTGTTTATCTAAAAAATCTGCTATCATGATTTGTTCTTGATAAGGTGGGAATGGTGCCAAAAACTCTTTAAAAGCATCACTTGGTAAACGCCATCTACCAAACTGTGATGAACCTTGACCTAAAGGATAAAATATTTTATTCATATATCCCATTTGGAGAAGAAATAAATAATAGTGAGCATCTGCTTTATTTTCAGTAAGTAAAAATACACGATAATCAGGGCTTGTTACACCATCATATTTTGACAAATCTACAAAACCAGTCAATAAATCCATATGATTCATTGCAAAATCACCCTTATATACATATTGGTATTTTGTGTAATCAGATGACAATTGTCCTTCACCACTTTCAATATCTTTTATTTTTATACCCTGTTGAGTAATAGACAGGATATTAAATCCCAACTTCCCTGCAATTCTTTTTCTAATTTCAAAAAGATATTTAAATTTCTTAATTTTCCAATGCTCAGGAATCTCCCCCAACCACTTAACTCCACTATCCTTATATTTAGGATACTTCTTATATCTCACGAAGCATCTCCATTATCTCTTTAGTGAGTGTTTCGAGTTCGGCATCTATCTCTTCTAATGCTCGTGGCGGCTTGTACTCATAAAAGTGTTTGTTAAACGGTATCTCATACCCTACAATGCCTAATTTACCATCTTTTTCATCACACTTCTTCTCATCTATCCAAGCCAGTGGCACATGGGGTTTTACTTCTCGCTCAAAATACTCATAGATATCCTCTTTGAGGGGAATGTTTTCATAGTCTCTGAGATCTGGATTTGGCTCTAGGTTACCTTTTTTATCTCGACACAACTCTGCTTCATCATCATGCTCGCTTAGATGTTTTTGTAAGAGTTTTAATTGTGAGGCTGTGAGTTTAACTTTAAGAAGTTCTACAAACTTATCGCGTGAACTAATTGTATCTGCTTCTATATTTTCAAGTGCTTCCAAAATCTCATCTTGTAAAGCTTCATCAAGTTTTTTAAAGGCTTTATCGGCTTGTAGTAGCTCTAATCTCTCTTCATCATGCGGGAAAAAGCTAAGTTGCAAGGGTCTCTCAACTGTGATGCGACGGTATCCAAAATCCGTAGTATCAAAGATTTTACACACTTTTGAGCTTTCAAACCATCCATAGATACGGGTTATCTCTACAATGGCTTTTTCACTTAGAAACTTTCGTTTACTTCCAAGTGATTTTCGCATACTCTCACCCATATTATTTGCATTTATGAGTGCTACTTTGTTTTTTCTACTTTTATCTTTATGATTAGAAAGTATCCAGATGTATGTGGCAATGCCCGTGTTAAAAAACATATCATTAGGCATAGCGACTATCGCTTCAACAAGATCATTTTCTAAAACATAGCGGCGTATCTCACTCTCACCACTTCCAGCTCCACCGGTAAAAAGAGGTGAACCATTTAAGATGATCCCTATACGACTCCCACCATCACTTACTAGACGCATTTTAGAGATAAGATGGAGCAAAAAGAGTAGTGAACCATCACTAACTCTAGGCAGTCCTGGGCCAAAACGGCCATTGTAACCTTTGAGTTTATGCTCATCTTTTATGACCTTTTCAACCTTTTTCCACTCAACACCAAAAGGTGGATTAGAGAGCATATAGTCAAATTTCTCTAAAGGGAGTTGATCATCACTGAGGGTGTTCCCATACTTGATGTTCTCTACTGCTTGCCCTTTGATAAGCATATCGGCACGGCATATTGCATACGACTCGGGATTAAGTTCCTGTCCAAAGGTAACAAGCTTTGCATCGGGGTTAAGCTCATGTACATACTCACTCCCACTTGTTAAAAACCCTCCTGTTCCAGCTGTCGGGTCATAGAGACTTCGTACAACTCCCGCTTTTGTTAACACTGCATCATCACCTATAAAAAGTAGCGCAGTAGTAAGTCGTACAATATCTCTTGGGGTAAAGTGTTCTCCTGCTGTCTCATTGGAAGCCTCCGCAAAACGACGGATAAGCTCTTCAAATACAAGCCCCATTTCATGGTTAGAAATAGTGTCTGGGTGTAGATTAACATTAGCAAACTTTTGTACAATCTGATAAAGCAGGTTTGATTCATCAAGATACTCTAACTGCTCATGAAACTTATACTTTTCAAATATCTCACGAGCATTAGCTGAAAAATCAGCGATATAGTGTTCAAGATTAGCTTTTAAGTTAGCAGGGTCTGCTAGTAGTGTATTAAGGGAGAATTTAGAGGTGTTATAAAAGCTCTGTCCAGACTTCTTGATCAAAAATATTTCTAATGGAATACCTAAGTCTTTCCTTGCTTCATACTCATCTAAAACTGTCTCACGAGTTGGTTCTAACACACACTCAAGTCGGCGAAGCAGAGTAAAAGGCAAGATAACCTTGCCATAATCAGACTGCTTGTAATCCCCACGAAGCAGATCTGCAACAGACCATATAAACGATGCTGTATTTGTAAAACTCATTAAAACCCCTTAGCCATTTAATACTTTTGGATTATAGCACAGTTTTGTAGATTCTTTCAGTTGGATATACTGCACAAAAACCCGTCCATCCAAGCTCTTTTTTTGTCAGTAAAGAGATATTGAGTGTTCTATCATTAGCATAATTTGTTATCCAAGAGCCTAATGCGAAATATGTAGAGTAAGCGGAATTTAACATGCATGAGAACAATAGGTTCTAAGAGTAGAAAGCTGCATTGTCGTTTGTAAGATTTGATGCTTAACAAGCGCCATAATTGTTGTATACAAGCATCATAAATCTGTAAGCCGCTTCCGTGACGTAAAACTTCTGCAGTGCGAAGTTCTCTATACCAAAGTCATATTTGAGCTCTTTAATTCTGTTTTTGGCATCTGCTCTTGTATTATAGGTGTTATAGCCTTGATCAAAAGGAAGATCGAGGTTGGTTGGTTACATAAGCGAGTGTCAACGGCTGTTTTAAAACAAGTAATTATTGAAATCACAAAGACCCATATCATGGAGTTTATATAAAATTATATATGAAAATATACCAAATTTAATTCCGCCGTAGACAATTACATTCCACATAGCTAAAATCAAAATTATTACACCCTACTTCCAAACCGCATCAATCATAGCCCTCTCATCACTCCTCGCATAAATCATAGTAGTCTGAATATTCTCATGCCCCATCATCTCTTTGATAGTGGAGAGATTGATATTCTTTTGCACCATTCTCTTCCCAAATGTATGACGCAACATATGTATACCTCTTTTTTTAATATATAGTTTCTTATATAATCTATCAAGCATTGTATAAAGCTCAGCTCTATGCATTACCCTCCCCTTTTGAGTAACGGCGATGAAGTCCTCTTTATTATTTTCAATCATCGTGTCATCTGCAAAGAAGTGGTCTTTTATATATTCCAAGTCATCTTCAATAATCTCTTGTTTGATATAGATCTTATAAACACCCTCCTCTTTCATTAAAGAGATGTCTTTGAGTTTAATTGATAAAAGCTCACTCGCTCTCACACCTGTATAGTAAAGCAGTTTCACAAGGAGTCTATTTCTAACTTGTAAGAAGGTTTTCTTTTTCAAAGGTTTATGCATATACCCCTCTAAAATAGTTTCCTCCTCTTTGCTTAAAGACTCACTCTCTCTTTTAACACTTTTAGCAGTAAGAGTTTTGAGGTTTTGAGAAAGGTCGATGTTATCACTGTTATTTTTAGAGGTATAGGCAAGAAACGATTTTATAACGGTTATGTGAAGCTTTTTAGTATTGACAGCAATATCTCCTTTAGAGTTGAGATATTCAAGTATAAAATCTCTGTCTATATCATAAAGTGAGTTTATTGCATCTTCATTCTCTTTGAGTGCAAAGAACTGATAAAAACCATCTAAAACTCTTTTATAGTTCATAAGTGTATTATTTGATAGATTGAGTGTCTTTTTTTCATTTATGTAGTTTTTTATCCATTTATCTAAAATAAATAATTGGTCTTTTTCCATAATATCTGCCCTATTCTTGCTGAATTATAGATATATTATATCACAATGTTATATTATGTAATACTATTTAGGCTGATAATACCCTAAAGTCACCTCCGCTTTAAGTTTAAACTAACTGCAAATAGTGGTTGTGTTTTAATAGTTATCTAATTTAATGAATATTTTTTAAATTTTAAACATAAATAAGTAGATATTTTTAAATTATTGAAATATTCTAAAATCTATTTCTTGAAATATGAATGCAAATATGCTATCATACAGTATGAA
>JALTUB010000190.1 GCA_027047745.1 Sulfurimonas sp. | reverse complement strand
ATGATTTTTAGTTTGTATTGTGGATCTCTTTTGAGTTTATCAAGCTCTTCTTTTTGTGTAGATTCTAAAAAATGCCAAAATCGCTTTTCATCTATGGCATAGTCTTTGTTAAAGTCACTATTGAAACCTTGATAAAAACCCTTAGTCATCAGTGATTTTTCTATACTAGATTCTAATGCTTCTTCGTTTGTTTTAGATGCCATTGCTCTCACTCCACTTATACCTATCTCTTAAACTGCTTAACTCATAATTATTAAATTCTATCATTTTCTCATGCATTAAACGACCAATAATAATAGATGGTTTTATGACTTGCTGATTTGCAAATGCTAAAACACTTGTTTTCGTAAAATCTCTCTTGGAAACAAATGCATTAAAAATCTCATCTTTTATTAACAATTCTCTTGCAAAATCATCAGCTTCATTTTCTTGTTTTTTTAACTTTTCGTTACTGTAGCCATCTTCTAAAAAAACTTCTCTTTTAGGATGAAGTATTATATGTCCAACTTCATGAAAGAAACTAAACCAAAACACATCACTAAATCCACCTCTTAAACTCATAAGAATTACAGCTTTATCATTATCTAGCCAAAAAGTTGCACCATTTACTTTAGTATTTTTAAAATGAGGAAGTAACACCAGTGCAATACCACAACTATTTAAAGTTGTTTGTAATTCTTTAAGTGTTTCATTAATATCTTTTAAATTCATTAAATTTTTCAGAGTCTCTAGTTCTTCTTTTAACTTCTTTTTATCAAACTTCTTTGTTTGTATCTCTTTTGCTTTTATTCTTCCTGCTTGTAACCAAGAAGCTATAGACTCATGTGAGATGTTGCCCACTGATGATACTCTAAATGCTGGTTGATAAGCTCTTACTTGTGGTATTTGAACTAACTTTGCTACTTCAAAAAATCTTTTTAATTCATCTACTCTTTCTATAGCTTTTCTTGTAGCTTTGACAAATCCACTCTTTACTAAATCAGCATAAGGAAAGTTAGATATGAGTTTAGCCTCTTCTTGCATAAGTTCTAACTCTTTTTGTTTAGCTAAAACTATTTGGTATTGATTTTCTAAACCTAACCATATATGAGATGGGATACTTAATACATCTTCTAGTTCTAATGCTGTTGTCGAAGTGATACTTTTCTTGCCTTTTATAATCTCATTTACCATTTGTACTGGTCGTCCCAATCTATTGGCAAGTTCTGATTGAGTCATACCTATCTCTTCTAAAGTTTCTTCTAAAAATTCACCTGCATGTATCGCTAAATCTGAATTATATGTGTTAGTCATCATAATGTTTACTCACTTCCTCTATCTTTGCTATATCAAATGTTTCACCATTTTTAGTGATGATAAGTCTATAGTATCCTGTAAGAGAGATTGCATACTCTCCTTTTATATCTCCAGTTAATGGGTGAAACTTCAGTGTAGGTATCAAATACAAATCTTCAAAAGACTTAGCACTTTTATTCACCCTTTAGGTGAAAGTATATTGTATTTTTACTTTTAGTTTAATAAATCTGTTTCAGTTGTTCGGTAATTCCGAACAACTG
>JALTUB010000189.1 GCA_027047745.1 Sulfurimonas sp. | reverse complement strand
AAGTTTGCTTCTATATCTACTTTAGCACCACCTAGTAAAACTTGAAGCTCTGCATTTCTGCTTTTTTTTGAACTTGTTTCATTGAGCATTAAGTCTCTACTTGCAAGTTTAGGTAAAATAGGTTCTAATGAAATAACAGGATAGCATATATTCATCATGCCAGAGCTATGACCGATTATAATCTCCATGACAACCATAACAACAATCTCATTTTGTGCAACGATTTGAACAACATTTGGACTTGACTCTTTAGATTCAATGGTAGGATATACATCCATAACAGGTCCCCAAGCCTCTTTTAATGTACTCATCATAACTCTAAGGATGGTCTCAAAAAGGCTAAGTTCTATATCAGAAAACTCTCTACTTGCATCAAATGGTTCACCTTTTCCACCTAAAAGTCTGTCAAGCATTGGGAAGGCAATAGATGGATTTATCTCGATAACACCACTACCTTCTAAAGGTTTTACAGAAAAAACATTAAAAGATGTAGGGTTTGGCAAAGACATTAAAAACTCACCATAAGTCATCTGATCAACAGAGTGAAGTTGAATTTCAACAATAGAACGCATAATAGAAGATATTTGTGATGCTAAACTTCTCGCCATCTTATCATGAACACCACGAAATGCACGAAGTTGTTCTTTTGATACCCTATTTGGTCGTTTAAAGTCGTAGAGTGTTACTTGCCTTTGAGGAAGTAAACTAGCCTCGTCATCTTCTAGGACATTATCGCCCTCATCTTCAACAACATCTAAAAGTGCATCAATCTCTTCTTGGGATAGTATGTCTGCCATATTATGTCCCTATGCTTTCTTTGATTTTTTCTATAACTGATTTATGTATTTGAGATATTCTTGACTCTGTAATACTTAAAATATCACTAATCTCTCTAAGTGTTAACTCTTCAAAATAATATAATTGTATAATCACTTGTTCTCTCTCTTTATAAGAAGAAAGGACTTTTTTTATAACTTCTATCAGTTGATCTTTCTCAATCTCTGCTAAGGCAGCACCTTCATCACCAACTTGAAGTTGTTCACTCAAAGGCATAACGGTATAGATAGTAGATGCTATACGAGCGTCATGTATTTTATCTACATCCTCATCCAAAATATCAGCCAACTCTTCGTCTGTTGGCTCTTCATCATGAACTGTTCTGTACTCCTCAACTGCATAGTTGATAGCTTTAACAAGTTTACGACTTGCACGAGATAAAATATCTAAACTTCTTAAATAATCAAGCATAGCACCATAAACTCTTTTTTTAGCATATCCCCAAAAGGAGTCATTTAAAGACTCGTCATATCTTCTAGCTAACTTAATAAGTTCTTCAGTTCCTATAGCAGAAAGGTCTAAAAAATCCACAGAACTTGGTAATCTCTCTTTGAGTCTAAATGCCATAGCTTTTACGGCTGGAAGGTATTGAATTGCTAGTTCATCTTCTTGATGTTTTATATCTTGTTTGTACGCATCTACATTCATGATTTATTGCCTGCTAATTCAGAGTTCATTTTACTGACTATATCTGTCATTTTACAAGCAGAATCTATAAG